>CAYPYR010000001.1:0-8482 GCA_964415095.1 uncultured Pseudomonadota bacterium
CCAGAAAGAATTTGGCGTATACCGTATGAACCCATATCAACACTGAGTTTATAAAGCTTGGTTGAGTTTTCGAGTATATCGCAAGAAAGAATCGTTCCAACGACTAATTCTATTTTGACTAAGTCATCAATAGAAATATGAGCAACAGATGATTCTTGTGTTGCAGGTTTTTTTTCTTCAACGGGTGGCATAATATTTTTTGTGTCAGTCATAGTAACATTCGAAGGTTCAGGACGTACAAATAGTGGTTCAGTTGGTTTAGTTAATGCGAATGAAAGTTTCCAGTGATTATCACGCAAAATTGAGTCGTAATCAGTACCGAGTGCAAATGGTATACCAAGACTTGCAAGTAATGACTCCATCTTGTGTGGCATCACTGGCCAGGCCATAATAGCAATTGCATGCAACGCATTACAGGTTGCCGCAATCACTTCAGTAAAATATTCACGGTTAGTTTTTGCAAGTTCCCATGGTTTTTGCTCATTGAAGTAGGCATTAACGAGTGAAATAAATTTCCAAAGTTCAGCAAGAGCAGTATGGTACTTACCATGTGTCATATTATCATTGTATGCACGAGTAGCTTCAGCGCATTTTTCTCGCAATACTTCTGATGCTGCTTCCCATACTTTTGGTGAGACGATTTCATCGAGCTTATTACTTAATGCGAGCGCAATCGTACGACTTTGTAAGTTACCAAGATTGTTGGCAAGATCTCCGGCTATGCGCGCTTCAAGATCTGCAATATCAAAATTACCATCATGCGTTACTGCCATTTGACGCATCAAATAATAACGCACTGGTTCAACACCATATTTTGCAGCAAGATCCATCGGGTCAGTAACATTGCCCAAAGATTTTGACATCTTGGTATCACCAACTAAGATATACCCATGCACTAATAATTTTTTTGGTAATGGCAGTTGAGCTGCCATCAAGAAGGCTGGCCAGTAGACTGCATGAAAGCGTACAATATCTTTTGCCATAATATGCAAATCGCACGGCCAGAATCGATTAAACTGCGCAATCGATTTCGCATCATCTTTGCCATAACCAATACCGGTCAAATAATTAGTCAAAGCATCAAACCAGACATACACTGCGTGGTCAGGATCTTGGGGAAATGGAATGCCCCACCTTAACCCTTTGCGCGAAATACTTAAATCATTAAGCCCTGATTTCACAAAAGAAATAATCTCGTTCAAACGTTCTTTGGGGGTAATAAAGTCAGGATGTTTTTCATAAAATTCAAGCAGCTTGTCTTGATACGCAGAAAGACGAAAGAAATAATTCTCCTCCTCAATCTGACGTAGTGCGCGATTACACGTCGGACAATTTGGAATCTCATCACCGACTGATTCGATATTCACAAAGGTCTCATCCGGTACGCAATACCAACCAGTATAGGTAGATTTATAAATATCATCTTGATTAAAGAGCTGCGTGATAAGTTTATCAACACCTAATTTATGATCAGGCTCGGTGGTACGAATAAAACGATTGTATTCTATTTCAAAATGTTGCCATACATTTTTAAACGCATCAATCATACCATCTACAAATACAAGCGGCGCAAGATTATGCTCCGCTGCTTTTTCTTGAATTTTCTGACCATGTTCATCAGTACCAGTCAAAAAGAATACTTCTTTCGCGGCAAGTTTTTGATAGCGAGCAGTTACATCAGCAAGCAGTGTTGAATACAAGGTACCAATATGCGGCTTGGCATTAACGTAATAAATGGGTGTCGTGACATAAAATTTTGCTGCTGACATAATAACTCGCTCTAGTAAATTGCTTATGATGTTTTAATGCTATTATCGTTTGCAAGACCTTTAAAGAATCGATTCCAACGAACTGACTTGCGCCAGAAATCAATTGGATGCTTGATAAGTTCAAACAACCAGAATGGCTCTTCGCTATCGATCGAGTATATGATAAAACTCGCACGACCATAAATATCTTTTTCTGATAATGGTCCCCAGAAACGAGAATCATAACTATTACGACGGCTATCGCCCATAGTCCAATAGTAACCCGGCATCAATTTAATTGGCCCAAACTCATCAACCGAACCATTGTAACGATTTCCAACTTCTGGATCTTGCGGCATCTTAAGTACCATACGTTCATTGTTCATTGGGTTGCTAACTACTTTTCCTTGACCAGATTTGATGGTTTGTAAAAAGTACATGTCGGATGGATTTTGCATAAATCGTTCAAGGTCTTGTCTTGAAAGCAGGCGCTTTACGTCAACTTCATCACTATCTGATGGATGATAAATCTCGTGCGAACTCATGTGATAGAATGGTTGATCATCATACGATTTAGTTGGATCGTAGGTATAAAATACCGGCGTTTTTTTCCATTGCAAAAAGCTTGGTATAGAAAAAATACCGATACGATCAAGCGGAATAAATCCAGTTGTGCGTTGCATGAGTACTAATGGATACGGATTCACAAATGGTTGATCAAGTTTCACGCCATTGCGATAAAGTACCGGTTTACCCTCTTCAAGGCGACCTTCTATAGTATCACCAGGTTTTGCAATCACTCGTTTTACAATATTAGACGGACCATTTGGCAGGCCAATTAATGGCACACCAAAACCAACGTACCGTTGCCACCATTTTTGAAGTGGATTGGAACTATAGTGAAAATTAGGATCATAGAACATAACCAAATCATTATAATCCGGCTTTGATCCGAGCAGATAGGCCATATTATTACCCCAGACACGATCTCCAACAAGCAGGTTTGGCTCTGCCGATCCGGTAGGCACATGATAAAGACCAAAGACAAAATTACGCAATAGCACAACCGCAACTAAGGCAACCACAATCGCTTCAAGCCATTGACGCCAAATCGGTTTGGTGATCACAAATAATTTATCATAATTTTTTGATGTTTGTTTAAGACGTAACTTGAATTCGTCATCCGAAAGGTCTGGTGAGTTTTTGTGCTGATCAAGAAAGATCATCTCTTGATTAAGATTGCGCAGAAGTTCCGCTGCATAGGTGTATTGCTTGCGGTTACGCGATGATTCCCATCGCTTCACGGTTTGTTCAAAGTGTGATCTATGTTTTTTATACTTACGATCTAATTTATCAAACCGCACTAACAAACGTTCTCTTTGAGTATTCATTTTCGGCAAACCTTCACGCTATTTTTACCGCAAGCCAGATATCTTCAAGAGCTTGTTGCGGTATTTTGTTTGATAATATCTGCATTTTCTTCATCGTCTCATCACTGGGGAAAAAATTAGGATTCTTCAAAAACTTCGGATCTATAAATTGATATGATTTTACATTGACCGGATTGTAACCATAATGCGCACTTGTCGCAGCAGAAATTTCTGGTTCAAGTAAGAAATCGATAAATGCATACGCCGCATTAATATTTTGCGCCTGTATCGGTATGCCAAAATGCTCGATGATCAACATGCTACCTTCACGTGGCAGTAAAAAATCAAAATCATCATTGTAGGCCATCATGCGTTTAAGATAGGACGCAAAAGCTACTACTAATGGTACATTGCCCGATGTCAAATCATATTCAGTTTTATCAGTAGCATAACCATCAATCCATGCTTTTTGTTTGATCAGTAATTGTTTGATGTGCGCTAACTCGTCTGATGAAAACGACATTGATTGACCAAAGAGATAGAGCCCGGCAAGAAAAGTTGCATCGCGTGCATCATCCGGCATCGTAATGAAATATGGCGGCTTAGTGAATGCACTCGTCCAGCTTGCCGCTGGATAACCATTTTTAAAATATGCTTTACTAATCGCAAGACCATAAAAGGTCCAGGTTGATGGTATTGCATAGCGATTTTCCGGATCAAAGTAATGACCAAGCAAGCGTTTATCGATATTACGATAGTTTGAAATTTTCGTATGATCCATTTCATGTAATAAATTATTTTTTACAAAAAGGTCCACCATATAATCTGAGCAAACAATCAGATCGTAGCCCGCACCTTTGGTAATCAGTAATTTCGCAAATACCTCTTCATTATTTTGAAAATAATTAATACGAACTTGAATGCCCGTTCTTTTTTCAAATTCATCCACATGTTGTCGCGGTATTGCTTCGGTGAATGCATAGATGTTCAGTACTTTCTGATCAGTATCCATAACATGTGCAATAAATGTTTGCACGAGATTTGGCACATAAAAACAGATCGCAAAGACCACCAGCCAAAAGCCGACTATCGTAACTTTTCGTATAAGATTTGAATGCTGCTCGTTATTATTCATGTTCAATAATCGTATTTATTATTTTAAGCCGATAAACAATCAAAATAAAAACGCTACTTAATGCTAACAAAATAGTGGAAATCGCGTTAATGGTAGGATTCACGCCTTCACGCACTAATGAGTATACGTACACTGAAAGTGTCTCAATCGATGCACCAGAGCAAAAGAATGCAATTAAGAAATCATCGAGTGACAAGGTAAACACCAGTAATCCTGATACTAAAATCGCTGGCGTTAGTAGCGGCACCACAATTTTCCAAAAGGTTTGTGAGTTGGTTGCACCAAGATCGGCTGAGGCTTCAATAAGTAATGGATCAATTTCAACAAATCGTGCACGCAGAATTGGCACGACAAAACCAAGACCGATGAGCGTATGGCCAGCGATAATACTATTGTATCCCAGAGGAATGCGTAAAAAAGAAAACAGACTCAGCAAACCGATTGCAACCATAATTTCGGGAAAGATAATATTAATTTTGAAAAGAGTAAATTGCCAACTCGAGCGCCACCAACGACTTGCAAAAACTAGTGCCGCACCGATAACAATACTCAGTATCGTTGATGCAACGGCAATGATAATTGAGGTTTTAAATGCTTCAAGCATTTCAGGCGTGGCAAAAAGTTTTTTATACCATTTCAAGGTAAAGCCGGTCCATGTAACCGCCGTTGCTTTTTTGTTAAATGAAAAGAGTACTAATACAAAAATAGGTATGTACAAAAACAAGTAGACAAACACAACCCATGCAGGTTGCAGGAATCTAATAATAATATTACGATCATCAACCATTGTGACTATCTTTCAGATAAAATCTGCTTACCATACCGACGACGATTGCGCATGAACGTAAAAATACGAATAGCACCTAAGACCAGACCAAACATTATAAGCAATTGTGCTATACCAAAACATGCCAGCGCAAAGCCAGATGCCCAATCTTGCCGAAGAATAAATTTTTCCATAATAACTGTTCCCCAGTATGCCTCTTTTGATCCACCAAGTAAAATAGGGATCGCAAATTCACCAAACGAGGGAATGAAGACGAGCATAAAACCAGTGAATACTCCGGGCATTGAAATGGGAAGCACAACGTGTAAAAAGGTATAGAATCGATTTGCACCAAGATCAAGCGATGCTTCAATCAATCGTTTATCCATTTTTTCAAGCACTACATAGAGTGGGAAAATCATGAATGGTAAAAAGCAGTAGACCATGCCGCACAATGTCGCAAAGTAGGTATTATGCAAATGCAATGGCTCCTTGGTAATCCCAAGCCACATGAGCGTTTGGCTATAGAACCCGCGACGATCAAGCAGAAAATACCAGGCATAGACCTGGACAATAAAGTTTGTCCATGATGGCAATATCAATGCAAATAGTAGCAACATGCGCCCGCGATGAGCATACATCGCAAGATAATATGCAACGGGATATGCAATGAGTAATGCTATAGATGCCGTAGTCAGCGCCAACATAAATGAGTTAAAGATTACGTGTACGTAAACCGGTTTGAATACATTAAAATAATGTTTGAGCGTTAATTGAACAAGACCACTTGCGTCTTGATTCAAAAAACTAAATATCAAAATACCACAGAGTGGCACATAGAGAAATAATATTTGCCAGAGCAATGCCGGGCAAGAATAAAAAAATGCAAAGTCACGTTTAATAAGACGCTGCACAAATCGCATTATCGCTCCAATAAAATAAGATCTTCTTTCTGAAAGTACAGATAGATCGTATCATCATAATCAATGGTTTCATGCGCAATATGTTCTTTATTTTGACGAAATACGGTAATCATCGCACCATTAAGCAGGCGTACTTGATACTTTGTTGATACACCGTAGTAGATAATATTCATGACCGTACCCGTAAGGTGATTATCATATCCGGTCATCATAGACTTGGTAATAACAATCTTTTCAGGTCGAATACTAATAAATAATCTGCTACCGGAGATCATCCATGGTTTTTCAATGGGCGACCAGACGGTAATCGAGCCTAGATCATCAACAACCATTTCATAGTATTGGTCACGCACATAGAGCGTGCCTTCCATAATATTGGTACTGCCGACAAAGTTTGCGACAAATCGTGAAACCGGAAATTCGTAGATTTCTTTTGGGCTTCCAATCTGTTCAATACGACCATTCGTATTCATGATTGCCATACGATCGGCAACGGTTAACGCCTCAGATTGATCATGCGTGACGTACAAAAATGTCGTTGCAAGTTTTTCTTGCAGATCAATAAGTTCGATAAGCATTTGTTCGCGCAACTTGAGATCAAGTGCCGCAAGTGGCTCATCGAGCAATAACACTTCTGGTTCATTGACAATAGCACGCGCGAGGGCAACACGTTGTTGTTGCCCACCCGATAAATTTTTGATGTTCTTAAATTCGTGGCCGACTAGCCGTACGGTTTTTAAGATTGCTAATACTTTTTCTTGTATAATCGAATCTTTAACCTTACGAAGACGTAGACTATACGCTACGTTTTCAAATACGTTTAAGTGAGGGAACAGCGCATATTGTTGGAAAACGGTATTAATGCGACGCTCGTAAATCGGAACGTTGGTTATTTCACGATCCCCTAAAAATATCTTTCCGGAATCAACTTTTTCAAGTCCAGCAAGTAATCGTAACAGGGTCGTCTTTCCGCAGCCGCTTGGTCCAAGCAGTGCAAAAAACTTACCTGATGGAATCTCTAAACTGAGATTATCTAAGATTAATTCACCATTAAGGGATTTTGATACACCTTCAACTCTGATTCTTCGCATCCTCAAGCCTCATCCCACATAGTTCTGTCGATTTTTGTGCCATGCTACCTAAACAACAGGTATCAGCTAGTTCTTTATTCTTCTCATCGGGTACGCTTGCGCTGCGTGCAAACAACATTGGCACGACAACATCAGCTAACGTACATGGTATCAGTACCGCGATTATTAACAAGAGAAAGATAAATGCAAGATGGTGTGCCCATCCAGAAAAACCAAAACTAAACAAATATAAGATGGATGCCATTGAGCTAATAAAGATATGCGCAAAGTGGGATCCGGTTGAATACAGTAATTGATTGCTTGAGGTATGTGAACTCATCACAAATCCATTGATGATACCAGCAATTAAAAATGGTAACACCGTTGAAAGATGCTTCATAAAGCACCAGTGAAAGCCTATCTCAAGGTTAATGAAATAACCACCCATTACTGGAATGATCATATCAGAAAGCGTGCAAAACGTTGCCGGTACTAAAATACCTGCCATTAATGCACCAAATACATTTTTAGAAAAACGGCGATAGGTTAAAATAACCCCCGTAGCAGCAAAAACAAGGTGCAGGTAATGAAACAAGTGAAACATGTGTTTGAACTGTTTGCCTTGTAGCCCTGCTGTTGCAAGCAACCCTACCACGATCATACTTAATACGACCGAGAAGATTGCATACGGAAAGTGACAAATTAACTCATCTTTCACCGTATGATGATGTTCGAGGATGAGTGTGTCGTTGTGTTTGTGATCCATGATGTCCTTTTATAACAAATAATAGCGTAATTAAGCAAAGATGCGTAAAATTTGATTATAAATTATTATGTTCTAAAGCACAAGGACCCTCGAGGGTTTACCCTGAATTTTAGTCTTCGGAAAAGAGAACTTGGGGTTTGAGGCGACCAGGTCTTTTCGACTCATGCGCAACGGGTGCTTCGAGATCCGCAGACTCTACCGCGCGCGGGGCGCTTACCACCTTTAATTTTTTGATAGAACCGGATGGTTTCAGATATTCCATACTTTTTGGGGTTTTAGGAGTAAAAACAAGTTTTTTTCGTAAATCAGGCTTAAGCCGTAAATCACGTCGTGACGGCATTTTACCGGTTAATTCACGATTAAGTCGCTCTTTAAGACTAAATGTTGGTTCAAAATCATCTCGCTTAATGATCTCAAGTTTACCATTATCTAATCCTAGTGCTATTTGTCGGCTATCGGGCGACACTACCATGGTGGTAATCGTACCTTCTAATGTACGATCGCATTTGGCTACACATCGCTTCAAAATAGGGTTCCAGATTTCAATTTGTTGTGATCCATTAGGTGCTACTATAATCTCATGGCCATGCATAGATTGTTCTTCATGCAAAACACAAAACTGACTCTCACCCTTGCTACCTAATGGCAATGCAGATGCCGTCATACGATCAACAATTTTTAATGACGGCTCACGATCAATATAA
>CAYPYR010000001.1:8582-54357 GCA_964415095.1 uncultured Pseudomonadota bacterium
TGCAGATGCCGTCATACGATCAACAATTTTTAATGACGGCTCACGATCAATATAATCTTTAGCTTTAACAATCAGATATCGAGCGGCTCCATCAAGCACCGAATCGGAAACTATACCACTGAAAGATGAATCATCATGTTCATTTTGAACATACATAAACGATTTTTCTATCCCCGGTTCTTCCTGAACTTCAGCATCTTGTTTTTTATTAATTGCAGACTCACCTAAAGATAACCATTCTATGCTAGCAATTTCTTGAATTTCGTCAGAAAAATCAATCGACTGACTTATGGCTATATCATCAAGCGAGTTAATAGTTAAAATTTGCAAAGTACTTCCTGTAGCTATGGCAACTTGATTTAAAAAAGGATGCCATTTTGCTGCAGAAACAGGACGTGAAAAACTTTTACTTTTAGGAAGATCGCCATCTTTTTGCCAAATCCAATATTCTTGACGATTTAAGCCATTAAAGGTAAAAACTAAATCACCTTTTGCATTAAATTGATAATTTTTTTCTGGAATAAAAAAATCCAATATCTGGTTCGATACTGGATGTAAAGGTTGATAATAATCATGAAAGGGTTGGAGATTACAATGCATGTGCGCAGTTCTTATATAATTGAATTTTTTATTTTGTGCATTGACATCAAAAAAACATGTGCGCAATAAACCATCGTGCCACATAACAGCAACATGATTTGCATCGTCACTCCACGTAATTGATCGCACAGGAATGTTTATTTTATTTTCGTTACATACTACTTTTGATTGTGCATTTATTAAACTAGTGATCAATAACGTGCAAATGCTAAAAAGTAAGCTATAAAATATTTTTTGATTTCTAAACATCAATCGCCCCACGCTAACTTTTTTATTATTCTAGAAAAAGAGTGCGTGGCGTAAGTTGATCTTGTTGCTGAGGAACACATGCATCATCACTCGATGCACCCTCGTGTAATGCTAATTGTTGCTTGCGTACCAGTTTAGGTTGCAATCTCGATGATCCTGAACTTTCAGTCACCTTACTTGCCTGAATAGTTTGGAGAACATGATCGCTATATCTATCCAGATTGGTGATAATTTCGATTGCTCCATTTTTATTACCCACTACAGCCCAAGATCGATCCGGAGAAATTCTATATATTAATGGATGATTGCGATACAGTTTTTTTAGAACGCCATAGTAAAACTCGCGACGCTTTGTAGGCGATATAAGTGTTTCTTTATAAATCTTTACTGGCACAAACATATACCCCTCAACTGGAGCACCTTCCTTCAGTTCTATACATTCAGGATAGTTGCCCTTGCGATTAAAATATACACGCGGCAATTCAGATTTTTCATCAAATTCTATCGTCTTGAGTTGCTCACCAGGAGTAGTCAAATGCCATTTCCATTTTTTAAAAATAGTTTCAGTTTCAGATTCTAACAGTGTTGGTGTAGGGGGAATGGCAATAATAGGAGTAATATTTATTACTACTAAAATGGTTAACCCGTATAATAAACTTTTTCTAATCATTCCCTAAACCTCTAGCGTTAATCACTCATTGAACCCGAAATACATTTGAGCTGTTTTCTACAATTTACTGTTAACATTCATCACTAAAATCTTCAATTTCTGTTGCATCAAATTCTTAGAAATCATTGCTCATTAAATTATTTTGCTGTGGAAGCAAAAGTCTACCCAAAAAAACACATTCAGATTGACCATCTTCAGATCGTAAGAGAATCATGTTTTCAGTCACTTCATAATCTGTAAATTCAAAATCTAACTCTCGTTTGCCCACATAAACAATTGGACTTTCTGGATCAGTAACATATACCTTCTTATTATTGCTATCGAGAATAACTTCTAAATCATTTCCAGCATGTAAGCTAGTGAGGCCCAACGCTAAGACTAGTGACGCTACTTGTAATTTAATGTTTTTCATAATTTTACTTTCATGCAATTAATCTAGATTTAAATAATATATTTTCTTGGGAGTAGTAGGTGTTTTCACATAATCACCATCGGGTAAATCAAAGCCTACTGGTTTCGGCAATGTTGAAGCATTCAGAGAATAAAGACTTTCTGTATAGCTCTCTTCGGGTGTATGTTGAGGAACATCTTGTTGTACTTCGAATGACTCTATCCCATCATGTAACGAAAATTCGACTTGTTCATTTTCCCAAGGTGTTGAACCAATCAATGAAACATACCCTTGTTTAGGAATAACAGAATCGAGCACAACGTGAACTTTATCTGGATTTACTTGAAAAGACGCATGTCGTTTCACGCTATAAGATTCACCATCCTCAAAATTCAAGATAATTGAGCCATTTTCATGTATATCAACTGCGACATCCGGTAATATCCCACCAAACTCATCAAACCCAGTTGCTTGTAGAATACTTATTCCACAGATTAACCCAAATGCAGCCAATTGTAATTTAAATTTTTTCACTGATTTCCCCTCCAATAAAACATAATCATAATTTATTGACATATAGTATATTTATTGTACTAAATGGCAAAAAAAAGTCAATAATCCCTAAAAACCCTATAAACACATAAATTTAGGTGAAAAATGCTTTACTAAATCAGGTTTAACCTGTATCTTTCCAGTATAAAGCCTTTAAAAAAGACCTATAAGGCCCCATCGTCTAGCGGTTAGGACGTTGCCCTCTCACGGCAGAGACGGGGGTTCGATTCCCCCTGGGGTCACCAAGATTCATCTACATCAACCACTTTTTCTACCTGCGGCACTTCACGTCGCAATGATTCCTCAACCATTAGTTTTAAGGTATACGTTGATGCGGGACAACCAATACAGTTACCCTGCAATTTAACGTAGACTACCCCATCTTCAAATCGTACTAACGAAATATCACCGCCATGAAGATAAAAGTTTGGCTTGAGCATATCGAGTACTTCTTGAATTTGACTAACGATTACTTCGTTACTGAGCATGAGACACCTAGATTGAAAAATTATTATAAAATATATTTAAAAAAATAAGCGCCGGTAATTAAACTGCCGACGCTTAAATTTTTTAGCAAAGTTAGTGATTAAGATACCCACTCAAGGCGAGCCATCTCAGATGTATCACTCATACGTTTACCAAGACGAATTACACGAGTGTAACCACCTGGGCGATTAACGTATTGTGGTGCAATATTCTTAATCATCTTCTCAACCGCTTCAGGGCTGTAAGGCAATAACGCTTTTACGCGACGAATAGTGTTAAAATTCCAACCTTCACGTGAAATAGTAACAATCTTCTCAGCTACGCGTTGCACTTCTTTAACCCGTGCTCGTGTACTTTGTAACACACCAAATTTAATAAGGTGAATTACTTGGTTTCTAATGAGCGAGCGACGATGCGGCGATTTTAGATTTAACTTTTTTTTACCAATTTGATGATTCATAATTATAGCCCATCCTCTTGCTCTTTAATCATCTTTTTAAGATCTAATTCTTTAACGTTCATGCCAAGATGCAAGCCGAATGCTTTCAGAATTTCTTTCACTTCACGTAATGATTTACGTCCGAAGTTTTTGATCTTAAGAATATCTTCTTCTGTTAAATTAATCAGATCAATCACGCGACGTATGCCGGCATTAATCAAACAATTATGGGCACGCACTGAAAATTCAAGTTCTTCAATTGGCTTTAGGAACAACTCAACAGGCAATCCTTTTGTTGGACTCTTATAATCAGTACCAACGATTCCCTTAACTTCAAGATCTTCTGCTTGTGAAATTTCATTAAATGGAATTTCAGTTACCGTTAAGAAATGCTCTAATTGCGTACGTAACACTGATGTTGCGTAATGCACAACATCTTGTGGACCTACGGTTCCGTTTGTATGAACGCTCAAAGTAAGCTTGTCATAATCAATCGATTTACCAACACGAGTTTTTTCAACCATATATTCTACGCGACGTACTGGTGAAAAAGTTGCATCAAGGAAAATGCGATCGTCTTGTTGAAGCGGCTCACCTTCAGGCCATTGGGCTGATTGATAACCACGTCCAGTTTCAACATAAAACTCTATTTCAAGCTGTCCATCTTTTGCAACATGCGCAAGCACATGATCTTTATTCAGTACTTGTAGATGTTCATCAGTGGTAATATCGCTACCACGAGCCACATGTTCACCGTTGCAAGAAAGATGCATTTTGCCGGGCTTACCCGTCTTATTTTTAATTACAAGCCCTTTAATATTGAGCACAATTTGAAGCACATCTTCAATAACACCGGATAACGATGAGAACTCATTATTTGTTCCCTTGATAACCACGGATGTTACTGCACTACCTTCAACTGAAGCGAGGAGGACACGGCGCAGAGCATTACCCAAGGTAATACCAAAACCGGGCTCCAATGGTTGAGCAATAAGCTCACCAAAGCTCTCAGTTGATTTTTTTGTGTCCCATGAAATCTGGGGCAATATTAACGGTTTATACTCCATTTCATTCATGCAATGCTCCTAAAGAATTGAATAATTATTGCGTAATGCACACTAACCACCACAGTACTGTCAGTACTTGTGTATACCAACTATTACTTCGAGTACAACTCAACAATCAAATGTTCTTCAATAGGCATTTGAATATCGGTACGTTGTGGTTCGCGTAACATAACTCCTGCAAATTCTTGTTTTTTCAATTCAAGCCATTCAGGAACTTTGATCGCTATTTGCAAACGTTTGTTAACCACATTTTGCATGAACGCTTCTTTCTTATGCGCACCAGCTGCTAATGAAATCACATCACCAACTGAAACAATAAAGGAAGGAGTACGTACACGGCGGTCATTTACCAAAACGTGTCCGTGGACAACGATTTGACGTGCTTGCATGCGAGATGTTGCCATTTTTAAGCGGAACAATACGTTATCTAAGCGACGCTCCATGTAGCTGAGCAGTGTTTCACCGGTAACACCTTTGCTTTTCAAAGAGAGTTCAAAGAAACGTTTGAACTGACGCTCAGAAACGCCATAAATAAATTTAACTTTTTGTTTTTCGCGCAATTGTTTTCCATATTCGGAACCCTTTGCGGTACCATGACGCTTGCCATGTTGACCAGGTGTTGTCGAACGACGTTCAAGTGCACAGCGAGTTGCCTTGCTGCATAGCTTTTCACCAATCTTACGACACTTTCTGCAGCCCGTTGTTAATTTTGCCATAATATCCCTATTATCTAAATACTATATTTGCTTGATACGATCTTATACGCGGCGTTTTTTAGGTGGACGGCAACCATTATGAGGAAGCGGCGTCACATCGCGAAGCACAGTTACTGAAAGTCCAGAAGACTGTAATGCTCGCACTAAGGAATCACGTCCCGATCCCGGACCTTGCATGTTTACTTCTACGGTGCGTACACCAATATCAAGCAATTCTTTTGCAATTTTATTCCCGATTTGTGTTGCAGCAAATGGAGTTCCTTTACGGGATCCTTTAAAACCTAATTGCCCACAACTACCACGGGTAATCACATCACCACTTAACGTGGTTACTGAAACTAAGGTATTATTAAAACTTGATTTGATGTGTGCAAGTACACTTTCTACCTTAATTTGTTTTTTCTTTGAAGTTTTTTTATATGCCATAAATTCCTATGTACTATTTCCCGATAATGCTATTTTTTGTTTGGCATCTTTTTCTTAGGCACTACACCGCCAGACTTACGTGGACCTTTACGCGTGCGTGCATTTGTCTTTGTTCGTTGACCGCGTACGGGAAGTGAACGTTTATGACGCGTTCCTCTATACGAACCAATTTCCTGCAAACGCTTAATATTAAGGGTTATTTCCTTGCGCAAATCCCCTTCAACGGTAAAATCTGTCGTAATAATTTTTTGGATTGCTGCAATTTCTTCACCCGTTAAATCTTTAATACGGGTATCGAGATTGATTTTTGCATCATTCAAAATTCTGCGTGATGTGGTAAGACCAATACCATATAAATAGGTTAAACCTATTTCAACTCGCTTATCTTTAGGAAGTATAACTCCTTCTATGCGGGCCATTCAGAAACTCCTGCAGCACTATTTGTTTTTTTTATTGTAAATTCCATATCATAATACTCTGTAATGCTCATTGCAAAAAAATTTGCCTCCATTATTGCAAACCTTAACCTTGACGTTGTTTATGACGTGGGTTTTTTTGGCAAATAATGCGTACTACACCTTTGCGGCGTATTACTTTACAATCAGCACATGCTTTTTTGACCGATGTACGTACTTTCATTATCAATCTTTCTACAATATCATTATTAATAACGTTAATAAATTATTTAGACCAGTAATTTCAAAATTTTTTCGAGGCATAATTATTTATAACGAGACACAATCCGTCCGCGAGTTACATCATAAGAAGATAATTCAACGGCAACACGGTCTCCTGGAACTAAACGAATATAATGCATTCGCATCTTACCAGAAATATGCGCTAAAACCAAATGCCCTCCTTCAACTTTAACACGGAAACGTGCATTCGGAAGCGCTTCTTCAACAACACCATCCACACGGATGATATCATCTTTTTTATTTTTCATAATAATCAAAATCCTCTTAATTATGCCAAACGAGTAAGTATATCTGGGCCGACTTCAGTAATTGCTACGGTGTCTTCAACATGTCCTGCGAGACTTCCATCACGCGTATGCGCGGTCCAACCGTCTTGTGCAATTCTTATCGCATAATTTCCTGCAGTAATCATGGGCTCAATAGCAAAAACCATGCCCGCCTGCAAGATGGGTCCTTTGCCCGGAACACCAAAATTAGGTATTTGCGGATCTTCATGCATTTGTTTACCAATTCCATGACCAACAAAATCCCGCACTACACCAAAACCTTCTTTTTCTACTTCTTGCTGAATTGCTGCAGAAATATCCGACAATCGATTTCCTGGACAAGCAAGCTGAATTGCCCTATCCAAAGCTCGTTGTGCAACATCTACCAATCGCTTTGCCAGCGCTGGTGCCTCACCCACAAAATAACATCGTGCCATATCTGCACAATAACCTTTATATGCCCCTACTACATCTATTTTAACAAGATCTCCATTTTTGAGAACTATTTTTTCAGATGGTACGCCATGAACAACAACGTCATTAAGCGAAATGCAGGTAGCGTGTCGGTATATCGTACGACCAGGATAACCTATACACATAGGAGTCAGATCTGCAGCACGCATTTCTTGCTCAATATATGTATCAATTTCAAGTGTTGTTACACCAGGGACTAATCGTTCAGACACCGAAGATAGTATCTTTGCCATCGCTTGACCAGCAATACGCATCTTTTCAATACTTTGTTTATCTTTAATCTTAATCATATGAAGCTACCTTAGGCATATTTAATCAGCAAATTCTGAAAAGCTTCATATGCTTCGGTTGGCGCTAAACGTTCAGTATTAATTGTTTCAAGCGAAGCAAATTGTAATTTCAAATAAGGCAATAATGCCGACGCATGTTTATGGTACTCAATCAATCTTGATTTAACCGTTGTCGCATTATCATCGGCACGTTGTACAAGATGACTGTGACAAATATCACAGATCATATCCTGTGCAGGCACACGCGTCACTAAAGAATAAGGAGCCTGACAATCTTTATTAGCGCAAATTAACCGTGACTGCAAACGCTCTAAAATAACCGCATCTGGTATAGTAAATATAACTGGCACGATTCGCGCGTTACCGTCATGGGTTGTAATAAATTCTTGTAACGATTCCGCTTGTCCTAATGTACGAGGAAATCCATCTAAAATAACTCTATTATGAGTAGCTAATTTTTCTTGCAACCATACGATTACCATTTTTGTAATAAGCGTATCAGGAATTAATATTCCTTTTTGCATGTAATGGTGCAATTGTTTACCAAGCTCAGTGCCAAGCTCTACATGCTTTCTGCTTTCATTGCCAGTTGAGAGGACTGGAATCCCAGCCTCTTCCTTTGCTCTGCCAGCTAATGTACCTTTTCCGGATCCCGGAGGGCCAAAAAATATAAAGATCGTTTTCATTGGATCAAGAACCATAATTAACGACCACTCCTGCCTCGCAACTTGCCGGTTGCAAGAAATCCTTCATAGCGTCTTTCAATAAGCGCTGATTCAAGCTGCGCAGAAATATCAAGTGCAACCCCAACGATAATTAAAAGTGCCGTTCCAGAAAATACATATCCAGGATGCAATTTAAAAATGCCAATCAATATACTTGGAAATACGACTAATACTGCTAAGTATACTGCTCCTGGAAATCCAACACGAGTTAACACATAATGAAAGAAGTCAGCTGTTTTGCGGCCGGGACGAATTCCTGGTACAAAACCACCTGATTTTCGTAAATTGTCTGCAAGCTCAACCGGATTAAATATGATTGCGGTATAAAAGAATGCAAAAAATATTACGAGACCCGCAAGCAGCAAATTATATAAAATACCGTTCATATCTAACCAACGATTTGCTCCTTGGAGAAACGAAAATCGTGTTGATAGAAATTGTATTAACATAATTGGCATAGCAATAGTATTGGACGCAAAGATGACGGGAACAACACCAGCAGGATTGATTTTAAGTGGTATATATGAACTTTGGCCTGCATACATTTTATTACCAATAACACGTTTTGCATATTGAATAGGTATTTTTCTTAAACCTTTTTCAAGAAAAATAACACAAACAACAACCGTAAGCGTTATCGCTAAGAGAAATAATGCTCGAATAATATCGATACCACCATGACCATTAATTAAATCATTTACTAGGCGAATAATTGAACCAGGAAGACCTGCAACAATACTGCCGAAAATCAACATAGAACTACCGTTTCCTATACCATGCGATGAAATTTGTTCACCAAGCCACATCACAAACATAGAACCTACGGTAACAATAAGCACGGAAGAAAAATAAAATCCCCAGCTTTCTGGATTCCTAACAAACCCATTCACTGCAGCTATTTTTGCATATCCGTAACCTTGCACTACACTCAAAAACAATGTAAGATACCGCGTATACTGATTAATAATACGACGGCCATATTCTCCTTCTTTAGCTAGTTGCTCAAGCGATGGGATTGTAATGGTCAAAATTTGCATCATAATCGATGCAGTGATATATGGCCCAATACCAAGCGCAAAGATGGCATACCGTTTAAGCGCGCCACCCGCAACCAAATCAAGATAATTCAAAAACGCAGCAACGCCACCCGTTACCTCTTGCACTTCACGTGCAAGTTTTTCAGAATCGATACCAGGCAAAGGAATAAAACATCCAAGCCGATATACAATAAATACCCAAAATGTAAAAAAACATTTCTTACGTAATTCAGGAACTAAAAAAACGTTTTTTAAATTATGAAGCAACACTACCACTGGCGATCTCCTCATTCAATAGCACGGCACCACCTGCAACTTTAATTGCATTGAGTGCACCCGCACTGCATTGGTCTACACGCACTTGAAGCGATTTTGTAATCGCACCCTCTCCTAATAACTTCACGCTAAAATGACCTTTGCCTTTAATTAATCCTTTTTTAATTAATGCAGCTCTATCTACTAATTCACCCGATTCAAATTTAAGTTCTAAATCACCTAAATTAACAATCTTTACTTCTTTTTGATGAATATTAGTAAAGCCGCGCTTAGGCAAACGTCTTGAAAACGGCATTTGTCCGCCTTCAAATGATACGCGAACTCCAGCTCCTGACCGAGCTTTTTGTCCATTGTTACCACGACCAGAAGATCCACCTCGATCTCCGCCGCGACCTACACGCTTTCTTTTTTTACTCAGTTGATCAAGATTGTGTAGCTGTAGCATTTTTGTCTCCAACAATTTCACGAACAGTTTTTCCGCGTAATGCTGCTAATTCTTTTGCAGCGCGTAATTTACTCAAAGCATCTAATGTGGCTTGCACTACGTTATGTGCATTGCTTGAACCAAGTGATTTAGCAAGTACATCTTTAACACCTAATGCTTCCATAATGGCGCGAACAGCACCACCAGCAATAACACCAGTACCCTTAGATGCAGAACGAATAAGAACCTTGCTTGCGCAATGCTTACCTTGAACCGTAAAAGGAATAGTGGTCTTATAAAGCGGTATTGAGATCATATTTGCTTTTGCACGCTTAAGCGCTTTAGAAATAGCAGATGCTACTTCACGGCTTTTACCAAGAGCAACACCAACGTTGCCTTGACGATCACCAACAACGACAAGCGCCGAAAACGCAAAACGTCTTCCACCAGTTATAACTTTAGCAACACGTCGAACTTTTATAACTTTTTCGACATATTCTTCAGCAAGCGGCTGAATCTTTTTTTCTTTAGCTTCTGACATATTCAATAATCCTAGTCATTCGTTAAAATTTTAAACCGCTTTCACGAAGCCCTTGGGCTAAAGCAGCAACACGTCCTTGATAAGCACAAGAACCACGATCAAAAAATACTTCTGAAATTGCTTGTGCTTGTGCAATCTTACCAAGCTCAATACCAACACGATAAGCTATGGCTTTCTTATCCCCTGCTTCTTCAACTCGGTGAGATGAAAAGCTTACAAGGGTTTTTCCAGCAGCATCATCAATGATTTGAGCATAAATGTGTTTTAAGCTTCTAAAAACTGACACCCGCAGCTTTACGCCACGGCTTAATAATTTTTTTCGCACACGTAATTTTCTACGTTCTGCTTGTTTTAAAACATCTTTTTGCGCGCTCACGCAGGTACCCTTATCACTTATAATTTTTTATCAATTAAGAACCTTTAGTCTTGCCTGCTTTGCGAAGAATAACTTCTCCCGCACGCATAATGCCAGTACCTTTATAAGGTTCTGGTGGCCGACAGGATCTAATGCTATCGCATGTTTTGCCAAGCAAAACTTTATCCATAGATTTCAAACTGAGCGTCTGACCAGCTTTATCTATAGCTATCTCAACTTCATCAGGTAATGGAAATTCAATTTTATGACTATAACCAAGAGTTAACGTCAGGTTTTTACCATTAGCTTGCGCTTTGAATCCCAAACCTACAATTTTTAATACCTGTTCAAAACCAGTATCTACACCTTTAATCATGTTAGCAACTAAGGCTCTATGTAATCCCCACAACGCTTTATCTTTATGCGATATTGGATTATCTTTTGGAGCAATAATCAATTCACCATTCTCAATGTTAACGGTAAAGATTTCTGGCACAATATGTGTAAATTTTCCCTTAGGACCACTGATCAAAACAGTATTGTTTTGCAGCTCTACCTTAGTGGAACCTAGTTTTATTGGTTTTCTTCCAACTTTTGACATGATGCTCTACCCTTACCATACGTGACAAATTACTTCGCCACCTACATGTAATTCTTTTGCTTGTTTATCGGTAATGATTCCTTTATTGGTAGATAGTATCGAAATACCAAGGCCACCAACAACTGGCTCTAAATTATTGATCCGCTCATATGAACGTCGTCCCGGTGTACTCACGCGATTAATTTCTTGAATCGATGATTCACCATTAACATATTTCAAATGAACTTTTAGAATTGGCTTTAGAGGCTCATCTTCAATTTTTTGAAAATCCTTAATATAGCCTTCTTCTTTTAATACACGCGCTATGCCCAATTTTTCATTTGAAAATTGTACTTGGACAGTCCGCTTTGCAACCTTAATACCATTACGGATCACGGTTAAAAAATCGCCTATGCAATCTTTAGACATTTTTGTTGCACCTTCCTAATTACCAACTTGCTTTACGTACACCAGGCAATAAACCTTGGAGTGCAAATTTTCTGAAACAAAGCCTACACAGTAAAAACTGCCCCATAAATCCTCGAGGTCTTCCACATTGCTTGCAACGATTACGTTGACGTGTGGAAAACTTTGGCGGCTTATTTGACTTTTCAATTAAACACTTTCTTGCCATACAGGTATCCTAGTTCTTTCGAAACGGCATGCTAAATGCTTTTAACAATGCACGCGCATGATCATCTTCTGATGATGTAGTAACAATCGTGATATTCAAACCACGAGCCTTATCAACACTATCATAATCAACTTCTGGGAAAATCATCCAATCCTTGATGCCGAGATTATAGTTGCCACGACCATCAAGTTTATGTGAAACTCCTTGGAAATCCCGAACGCGTGGCAATGCTAAATGTACTAGTCTATCTAAAAACTCATACATTTTTTTACCACGTAGCGTCACACAGACTCCAATTGGCATACCTTCTCGCAACTTAAATCCTGCAATTGATGTACGTGCTTTTGTTCGCACAACTGCTTGCCCAGTAATTTGCTCTAATATATCTTTGATATTAGACAATACTTTACTATCAGCAACCGCATCTTTCGCACCAGTATTAATTACAATTTTTGAAATACGTGGCACCTGCATAATATTTTTTAAGCTCAATTGATCTTGAAGCTCATTTTGTATTTTGTCACGGTACAATGTTTCTAATCGTGCTCTCATTTAATATCCTTAGCTGAGCCTTAGAAGGATTCTTTGCATCGATGGCAAATCCTAAATTTCTCGTCACCATTATCCATAAACTTCACTTGAATACGGCATGGTTGTTTACATGAAGCACATACTGGCATAACTTTATCAAGAGGAATAAAAGCTTCTTCTTTAATAATGCCACTTTGTTCACCTTGTCGGCGAGCCTTCATGTGACGTGTAACTATACCAATACCTTTAACTAAGACCGTACTCTTTTTTAAATTTAATGCGATCACTCGCCCTTGCTTTCCTTTATCCTTACCGGAAATAACAAAAACAAGATCGTTCTTTTTTACTCGACTGAGCATTAAAACCTCATCATATTTTTATAAAACTTCAGGGGCCAATGAAATAATTTTCGCAAACCCTCTTGCACGAAGTTCTCGCGCGATTGGACCAAATATACGGGTACCAACCGGCAGTTTTTCTTTGTCTACAATGACAGCTGCATTATCATCAAATCGTATATAGCTGCCATCTTCTCGACGTAATTCTTTACAAGTGCGTACCACAACAGCATTAAGAACTTCACCCTTTTTTACCGTTCCACCAGGTATCGCTCTCTTTACTGTTACTTTTACCATGTCACCAATGCGAGCATAACGCTTTCTGGTTCCACCAGTAACCTCAATAACCATTAATTCTTTTGCGCCTGAATTATCGGCAACAATTAATCGTGTTTGCTTTTGTATCATGATGCATGAGTCCTTGCTTTACGAATAATTGAATTAAGGACCATGTGTTTTGTTTTTGAAATTGGTCTACTTTCTAAGATTTTGACCCAATCGCCAACAGATGCTTCGTTTTGCTCATCATGAACTTTATAACATTTATAACGTTCAATTGTTTTGCCAAACACTGGATGCTTAAACATACGCTGTACTTTAACAACAATGGTTTTATCCATCTTGTCGGAGACAACTTCTCCTTCAAATGTACGATGCTCTACAAGCGAAACAACATTTCCGCGTACTATCTTTTCCATATATACCTTACCCAAAATATTTTTACTGACATTTTCTGAACATTAAGAACTAAATTCTGTCTCGTTTATTAAGTTCAGTTAATGCTTGTGCAATGCGTTTTTTAAGCTTCTTAAACTGAGAATAGTCTTTGACGTGCATTGCTGAGGCATTAAGTCTTAGGGTAAACAATTCCATTTTTAATGAATGTACCTCATTCTTTAATGCATCAGTTTCTATATTTGAAAAATTTTCCTTATTCATAATATACTCTATTTCATACTAAAGAGAAAGAGCTAAATAGCTTCTTTTTTAATAAACTTTGTCTTAATAGGAAGCTTATAAGCAGCGGCTTTAAAGATTTCTTTTGCCTTAGCTTCATCAACACCGCTAAGTTCAAAAAGAATTCTTTCACGTCTCACTACAAAAACCCAGAATTCTGGATTACCTTTACCTTTACCCATTCGTGTTTCAGCCGGTTTTTTGGTAATTGGCTTATCAGGAAACACGCGTAGGAAATAGGAACCTATTTTTTTTAAATTACGAGAGAGGGTCATTCTAACGGCTTCAATTTGCCGAGCAGTAAGCCATGCAGGCTCCACCGCAACTAGACCAAATTCTCCATGTGCAAGGGTACGGCCACCTTTTGAAAGACCAGCCATATTTCCACGATGCACTTTGCGATATTTTGTTTTTTTTGGCATTAACATATGCGTCGCCTTACCTTATTAGTATTCACCCTTACAGACCCAAACTTTAACTCCTATTACTCCGTAGGTAGTGAAAGCTTCTGCAAGAGCATAATCAATATTAGATCTTAGGGTATGCAATGGAATCGATCCCATACGCAACCACTCAGTTCGAGCAATTTCTGCCCCACCAAGTCGCCCAGCAACACAAATCTTAATTCCTTTTGCACCAGCTTTGATTGCAGAAAAACCAGCTTTTTTCATCAATCTCTTAAAACTGACACGTTTTTCTAATTGCTCTGCGATACTTTGAGCAATGAGCTGTGCATTAAGTTCAGGATTTTTAATCTCTTGGACGGAAACTTCAATATTTTTTTTGAATTTCTTATGAAGATCGCCCTTGAGCTGTTCTATACCAAATCCTTTTTTTCCAATAACCAAACCTGGTCGAGCAGAAAAAATAGATACTTTAATATTATCGCCAGCTTTATCAATAGTAACGCGCGCCACTTCTGAATTTGCAAGAACATCCTTAAGATATGAACGAATTCGGATGTCTTCCATCACTTCTTGGCCATAAGATTCTTTAGCAAACCAATGGGAATGCCAATCTTCATGAATTCCTAATCGGAACCCAAATGGATGCACCTTTTGTCCCACAAAACACCTCTTACTTTGATTTTTGTTCTAAAATTACTTTAATATGACTTAATCTACGTCGCTGCATAGAAGCACGTCCCATAGCACCAGGTCTAAAATATTTATATATAGGACCTTCATCAACACGAATATCCTTTATAATTAAATCATTCATAGCTACCTGTTGCTCTGCATGTTTTGCATTAGCAAATGCAGAAAGAATTACCTTTGCAATAGGACAGACTCTGCGCACGGCGCATGTTTTAAGCCATGATAATGCATGTTCTACGTTATCGCCTCGTACAACATCCACAAAGGGACGAAGTTTATAAGGAGAGATACGTACATACTTGCTTGTAGCGCTAACTTGCATTGCAAAAACCTTTATTAATTATGCTAATTATTTAGCAGCCGCTGATTTACGTTGGCCACTGTGCATTTTAAATGTTCTGGTAGGAACAAATTCACCAAGTGCATGCCCAACCATATTTTCCGTTACAAAAACAGAAACAAATTTTCTGCCATCATGTACCCCAAATGTTAATCCAACAAATTCAGGTATAATCATGCTAGCACGTTTCCAGGTTTTAATAACTTCTTTTTTCCCTGCGGTCTGCATTTTATTTACTTTTGTCATCAGCGACGGGTCAACATAAGGACCCTTATGAACTGAACGAGCCATTTAATTCCTCTCAACTGTTCGGCTTAAGCATTACTGCCGGATTTACGACGGCGTATAATTAATGCATTTTTGCGTTTTCTCGTTCTCATACCCTTACAGGATTTGCCCCAAGGAGTTGTTGGATGAGAACCTGATTTAGAACGTCCTTCTCCACCACCATGTGGGTGATCCACTGGATTCATAGCCATACCACGGACTGTTGGTCGAATGCCCATATGGCGAGTTCTACCTGCTTTTCCGATAGATATGTTACGATGATCCGCATTTGAAAGAGTTCCAATCGCAGCCCAGCAATCAAGAGAAACCTTACGAATTTCACTCGATGGCATTTTTAAAATTGCAAAATCTTGCTCTTTAGCCATCAATTGTATTGCAGTACCGGCACTGCGTGCAAAAACACCGCCACGACCTTGTTGCAACTCAACATTGTGAACAAAAAATCCAATAGGAATGTTTCGTAACGGTAAATAGTTACCCACGTGAGCATCCGCTTTATCGCTTGCAATAACTACTGATCCAACTTTTAACAAATTTGGGCTCAAAATATAATTTTTTGCACCATTTTTGTAAACGACAAGTGCTATTGGCACATTGCGATTTGGATCGTATTCAAGTGCAACAACTTTACCTTCTACGTCACGTACCATACGCTTAAAATCTACCACACGATACGTACGTTTCGCACCACCACCGCGGTGACGAACAGTTATTCTTCCATACGCGTTTCGTCCACCCTTTTTATGTAAAGGAGCCGTAAGCGAACGCTCAGGTTCTTTTTTACTTAAATCAGGATTAGAAATGTACATTTGTTGACGTAAAGAAGCATTTACCGGTTTTCGACGAACTATAGGCATATTAAACTCCCTCGTCCTTAACCTTTTCTGCTACCGCTTCTGAAACACCCATGGTCTCATATTGCTCAGGAAGGTCAATATTATAGCCTTTTTTCAAGGTGATAATTGCCTTTTTCACTGCAGAAGTTTGGTATGAACGACGCTTGACCATTTTATTTTTTCCGTGCAAATGCACTATGCGTACATCTTCAACCTTAACGTTCCAAATTTTTTCTATAGCCTTACGAATCTCAATTTTATTGGATTCAGTATGTACGCGAAAAGTAATTTTCCCATACTTTTGACGCAAGGCTAAAGACTTAGGGGTTGAAATAACACCCTTTATAATGTCATATATTGTCAGTTCCATTTGCTAACCATGTCTTTAAATAAGTCTGCATCTTGCTTTAAAAACACCCATTGCTTGCAATCAGCTAAATCAAAAGCATTTGGTTGATCATAAAATAGAATACGGACATTAGGAATATTTCTAAATGAAGCAAAATTCAACATATCATGAGTATTCAAAAACAGCAAAATCTTGCTATTATCAATACCCATTTCACGAATTGCTGAATTAGCAAGTTTAGTACTTGGGCGATTTTGAGCATATTGAAGGTCTAAACCATGAATACGTCCAGCCTCTAATGCACCAAAAAATAAATTGTTAAATACGCGTGCACGTTGTTTCTGTGAGAAACGAAGTGTTCTTATGCGTGGTTGTGGTCCAAAAATGGTACCACCTTTACGCCAAAGAGGCGAACTTCTTGTACCAGCGCGCGCACGACCAGTACCTTTTTGACGCCATGGTTTTTTTCCAGAGAATGCTACTTCGCCACGTGATTTAGTACCTACTGTACCTTGGCGCCAATTCTGCCGCAATACACGAATAGCACATGCAAAAGCATTTCCATTCAACGGAACTTTATCGAGGGTCAGATCAAATGATATCTGCTCTAACGCTTTACTAGTAGCATCATACATTTTAATTTGTTGCATGAGCGTTACCCTTGTTTTTGTACATATAGTAAGGAACCGACTTTACCAGGCACACATCCCTTGATAAAAAGATAACCATTATCTTTGTCAATCTTTACTACCTGAAGGCCCTTTATGGTAACTTTTGAAGTACCACAATGCCCTGGTAATCGTTTACCTTTAATAATTTTTCCTTGTCGTCTCATATGACTTACTGAACCAGGAATACGATGGAAGTTTGAACCGTGTGTCTTTGGACCACCAGCAAATCCCCAACGTTTTACTACACCAGTAAAACCACGACCTATAGTATAGCCTGATACATCAACGATTTCTCCTTGATTCAATGCTATATCGTTACCATTAAACGCTTGGCCTACAGAAAATTTTTCACATTCTTCGGGAGTTTCAATAATAATTTCTCGAACATGTGCAAAATATCTTTTTTTATCTTTGAGCCATGCTAGTGAAAATTGATCATTTTGATATTTTTTACGCAAGTTAACAACTTGTATAGCACAATAACCATCACGCTCTACTGTTTTAATTTGTGCAACATACCAATGTGAAAAATTAATTACCGTTACCGGCACCACTCGCTTGTTCTCATCGAACACTTGCGTCATTCCAATTTTATTTCCAGGCAATCTCGTGAGCATACTGTCCTCTATCGAATCTCTACATCAACACCAGCAGAAATATTCAATTTCATGAGCGCATCCATTGTCTGCTCTACCGGTGAAACAATATCTAAAACACGCTTATGAGTGGTTAACTCAAATTGCTCACGCGACTTTTTATCAATATGCGGTGATCGCAACACCGTAAATATCTTTTTTTTGTTTGGAAGGGGAACAGGCCCCACAATTTGTGAGCCTGTTCTTTTAACCGTCAAAACAATTTGCTTAACTGCGCGATCAAGGAGCTGATGATCGTAAGATTTCAGCGTTAAGCGTATTTTTTGTTTCTTCATGAATAAACCTAGCTATTCTATTGCTCTATTCTATTATCTCAGTAACAACACCGGCACCGATAGTTCTACCACCTTCACGAATAGCAAACTTTGATTCTTTTTCCAATGCAATTGGATGAATCAATTCAACGTTCACGTCAACGTCGTCACCAGGCATAACCATTTCACGACCAGCTGGCAATATAATATTACCAGTAACGTCGGTGGTACGAATATAGAACTGTGGACGATATCCGCTAAAGAATGGACTATGTCTTCCACCTTCATCTTTAGACAAGGTAACAATTTTAGCCTTGAATTTCTTATGAGGGGTTATTGAACCAGGAATAGCAAGCACTTGTCCACGTTCAACATCTTCTTTTTTAACACCACGTAATAAAAGACCAACGTTATCACCAGCTTGACCTTCATTGAGAATCTTGTTAAACATCTCAACGCCGGTTACGGTGGTTTTTACGGTAGGCTTAATACCAACAATTTCAACTTCTTGACCAACTTTAATGATACCTTGCTCAATACGACCGGTTACTACAGTACCACGACCTGAAATTGAGAATACGTCTTCAACAGGCATCAAGAATGGCTTATCAGTATCACGCTTTGGTGTTGGAATGTAAGTATCAACTGCTTCCATCAACTTTACAATAGCTTCTTCACCAAGCGGACCCTTGTCGCCTTCAATTGCTTTAAGCGCAGATCCTTTAATTACTGGAATTTCATTCCCAGGGAAGCCATATTTGTTCAAGAGATCGCGAACTTCTTCTTCTACAAGTTCAACCAACTCTGGATCATCAACCATGTCAACTTTGTTAAGGAAAACAACGATAGATGGAACGTTAACCTGACGCGCAAGAACTAAGTGTTCACGTGTTTGAGGCATTGGACCATCAGCAGCAGATACTACTAATATCGCACCGTCCATTTGTGCAGCACCGGTGATCATGTTTTTAACATAATCAGCGTGACCAGGACAATCAACGTGCGCATAGTGACGATTTGCGGTCTCATATTCTACGTGAGATGCGGAAATCGTGATACCACGTTGCTTTTCTTCTGGAGCCTTATCAATTTGATCATACGCAACTGCTGTGCCACCAAATTTTTGTGACATAACTTTAGTAATAGCAGCTGTTAAACTTGTTTTCCCATGATCAACGTGTCCAATTGTTCCAACGTTACAATGGGGCTTTTTTCTCTCAAATACACCTTTTGCCATGTATGTTCCTTCCTAATGGAAACACTAGTATTTTATTGTTTTTGACTTATAACTGCTTCTTGAACATTTCGAGGAACTTCGCGGTAAACCTCGAACTCCATCGAGTAACTTGCACGACCCTTGGTCATGGATCGCAAATCAGTAGCATATCCAAACATCTCTGCAAGTGGTACTTCTGCATTGATAACTTGCACTCCTTTACGAGCACTCATCCCCAATATCCTACCACGACGAGAGTTAAGATCGCCCATGACATCACCCATATGTTCTTCAGGCGTAACTACTTCAACTTTCATAATTGGTTCAAGCAAAACAGGAGAAGCTTTTCGCATAGCATCTTTAAATGCCATTGATGCAGCTATCTTAAATGCCATTTCAGATGAATCGACATCATGGTAAGATCCATCGAAAACTGCTGCTTTAATATCTACCACTGGATAACCAGCAAGCACGCCAGCTCCCAATGTTTCCTCGACACCTTTTTGAATGCCCGGTATATATTCTCGAGGAACTACACCACCAGTTATTTTATTCTCAAAAGCAAAACCAGCACCACGCTCAAGAGGCTCTACCTTCAACCATACGTGACCGTATTGACCACGACCACCTGATTGACGAATAAATTTACCTTCAGCTTCTACTGGTTTAGTAATAGTTTCTTTATAAGCAACCTGCGTCTTACCAACTGATGATTCAATTTTATGCTCACGGCGCATACGATCAACGATAATCTCAAGATGCAACTCACCCATTCCCGCAATAACGGTTTGGCCAGTTTCTTCGTTGAACGTAAATCGAAATGATGGATCTTCTTGCATTAATTTACGCAATGCAATAACCATCTTCTCGTAGCTACCTTTATCCTTAGGCTCAATTGCCACAGAAACCACTGGCTCTGGAAAATCAATTGATTCTAATAAGATAGGTTTATTTTCTGCACAAAGCGTATCACCGGTTGTTGTATCTTTCAGACCAACAATTGCTATAATATCACCTGCACGAGCAGTTTTAACTTCTTCACGCTTATTAGCATGCATCTTCACTAATCGCGTTACCCGTTCGGTTTTCTCTTTTGAAGCATTAAAGACATAAGAACCTGCTTCAAGAACACCTGAATAAACACGAGTAAAGGTTAATGTACCCACAAACGGGTCGGTCATAATTTTAAATGCAAGCGCTGCAAGCGGCTTTTCAGGATCAGACTCTCGAACTTCTTCCTCACCAGTATTTGGATTCACACCTTTAATAGCAGGAACCTCAAGTGGTGATGGAAGATAATCAACTACTGCATCAAGCAACAACTGAACACCTTTGTTTTTAAAAGCAGCTCCGCAGAACATTAATGTAATTTCTTGTTTACATACGCCTTTACGCAACGCACTTTTAATTTCATCAATGGTCAAAGCATGTCCATCAAGATATTTCATTGCAAGCTCATCATCAAAATCACACGCACGCTCAACTATGTTGACGTACATCTCGTCCATTTGACTGTGAAACTCGTCTGGTACATCTTGCCATACAACTTTATGGATCTTCTGATCTTCTTCAAATGTCGCCATTTTTTTGGTAAGCACATCGATGATACCATAGAAGTTCTCTGATTGCCCTACTGGAATCTGCATAGGAAGCGCACGCGCTTGAAGCTTTTCATTTACTTCTGAAACTACTTCAAAAAAGTTAGCCCCTATACGATCAAGCTTATTAACAAAAGCAATACGCGGAACCTTGTATCGATCAGCTTGGCGCCATACTGTTTCAGTTTGCGGCTCAACACCACCGACGCCACAGAATACACCTACTGCTCCATCAAGCACGCGCAAAGAACGCTCAACCTCAATGGTAAAATCTACGTGGCCAGGCGTATCGATAATATTAATGCGATGATCATTCCAAAAACAAGTTGTGGCCGCTGAAGTAATAGTAATACCACGCTCTTGTTCTTGCTCCATCCAGTCCATGGTTGCTGCACCCTCATGAACCTCACCAATTTTATGCGAAATACCCGTGTAATATAATATGCGCTCTGATACTGTTGTTTTTCCAGCATCAATATGCGCCATTATACCAATATTTCTATATTTTCTTAAATATTCATTGCTCATGAGATTACCCAATTACCATGCATAATGAGAGAAAGCTCTATTGGCTTCTGCCATCTTATGAACTTCAACCTTTTTCTTAATAGCGTTGCCGCGTCCTTCTGTTGCTTCGAAAATTTCGTTAGCAAGACGTTGGGCCATTGTTTTATCGCTACGCTGTGCTGCTGACTGAAGAAGCCAACGCAATGAAAGAGCAAGCGCTCTGCCTGAGCGAACTTCAACAGGAACCTGATAAACACCGCCACCAACACGTCGAGATTTTACCTCAACCATTGGGCGCACTTGATCAAGCGCTTTTTCAAATAACGCTAAGCCTTTTCGTTCATCGCCTTGTGACTTTTTGATAAGAACATCAAAAGCACCATAGACAATCGTACGGGCAACATTCTTTTTGCCATCTTCCATTACAATATTAATAAATTTTTGTACCAGCGGAGATTTGAAACGAACGTCAACCCCAATATCCCGCTTAAATGATACCGATTTTCTTCTTGGCATTATTAAGCACCTTTCTTACGTTTTGCACCATAGAGAGAGCGAGATTGTGTTCTAGCTGTTACTCCAGATGTATCGAGAGCTCCGCGAACAACATGGTATTTTACACCAGGTAAATCTTTCACACGACCACCACGCACTAACACAACTGAGTGCTCTTGCAAATTATGTCCTTCTCCACCAATATAGGCAGTTATTTCTCTGCCAGTTGTTAACTTCACCCGCGCTACTTTACGTAATGCTGAGTTAGGTTTCTTTGGGGTTGTGGTATATACGCGCACACAAACTCCACGTCGTTGCGGACAACCATTCAACGCGGGAGACTTAGACTTCTTCAGTCCTTTTTTGCGCGGAGATCGCACTAATTGATTTATCGTAGGCATAGTTATGAATCCTAATTAAACGGCTAGCAGTCACCTTAGCTGATCAACAAATGATCATCTTAATTTCTGTTATATACCCGTATTATACTGTTAAATTTTACACGCTTGACATTTTGCGCATTCAGAAAGCATGAATGCTAGGCCTTGTAAAGAATGCTGTAATTAGCATATATTTTTTGCAAGTTTTTTCAAGTAACAAATTATCTACGTTTATGGCTCAAAACCAGAGAAAAGAAAACATTCATGATTTATTTCTTTTTTCTTGAATCTATTGCAGGTTAAACTTGAGATTGATGATTCATAGTTTACCTGAGATTAACGCTGAATACAAGCCATACTTTACAACAGAAAAAAAGCAGAATACCCTTATAACCATGTTTTTAGTCATTTTGTTATGGTTTTACGAGGAGTAGTTCATGCTTATCACAAATCTCTTGGCACTCATCAATAGAATAACACCTTTTCTATTTGCATTAATTGGCTTCTGTACCGTGGTTACTATCCATGAACTTGGGCACTTCTTGTTTTGCAAACTATTTGGCATACATACTCCCACCTTTTCTATTGGCATGGGACCAAAAATTTTTGAACGAAAATTAGGCGATACTAATTTTCGATTATCGGCTTTACCGTTAGGCGGATATGTGGAAATTGCTGGCTTTGCAGAAGTAGGACAGGGAGAGCAAGCTTACGCTCACGTCACTGATCAATCATCATTTATTCAAAAAAAATATTGGCAGAAATTTCTCGTATTAATGGGCGGCATCATATTTAACCTTCTGTCTGCATACATAATATTTATACTTGTCCTCGGAATCGGCTCTCCCAAAACTAATATCCATATTAAAGCCGTAACCGAAAGTTCTCCCGCTATGCGCGCTGGTTTACTACCTCACGACCGTATTTTACAATGGAATGGTACCAATATTTCAGCAAATCCGGAACTTCTTGGCGAAGAAATCAAAAAATTGCATAATAACGAAGTCTCTTCAGTTACTCTCGTAATACGTCGTCAAAACGAACAACAAGAGATCGAGATTCCTGTATCGCAAAGTAATCTCTCAAGCGACACAACTATTGCAACACGCCCTACCATAGGCATTGAAGGATTTGAACTCTTGCCATCTAAAAAAATAGAGAAACTATCATGGGGTGATGCAATTAGGGTTGGCATTAGCCGTACTAATAAATTAATTACTGATACCGTACATGGCATTCTTGGCTTATTTAAACAAGGTAGCCTTAAAGGTGGTGCCGGTCCGATCATGATACTTGCAGAAAGCACTAATCAAGCAAGACAAGGGTTTTCATTCTTATGCAAATTTTTAGCCATCATTAGTATTAACCTTGCCATTATTAACCTAATACCTCTGCCAGTTCTCGATGGCGGACAGATTGTATTTGTCACTATCGAATCTATTATACGCCGCCCAATACCTGAAGGCATTCGCAATGCAATTCACATTGCATCCTGGCTACTATTACTTACGCTCATCATCATCTTTAGTTATAATGACATTCGCAATTTAATTAGCCGATAATTTTCTTACATCTATGTATTGTCCCCGAGTTCTCTAATTCATAGAACTCGGGGACAATAGTTAATTTTTATAACGTGATCCAGGCATGCGGGTTTTGAATATAATGCTCAACGACCAATCGGTTGAAGGCATGACCGGTTCTTTCTGCATAAATGGTGCCAGCTAATGGTTTTCCCAGTAACGCAAGATCACCAATAAGATCCAGCACCTTATGACAAGCCCATTCTTGTTCAGAACGCGGAACATTCATAAATTTATTATCTGCAATCACCAACGTATTTTCTAATGATGAACCATATGCCAACCCTTGTTGTTGAAGTAGTGGCAATTGTTCTAGAAATCCAAAAGTTCGTGCACAGCTAATATGCTCAATCCATTTGGTATCTTCCATTGCTCCTACAACCTGAGCAGTACCAAGCAATGGATGCTCAAATGATGCCGTATAATTAATAGTACATACCAGATCATTACTGTGCACTGGCGGCTCAATTATAATACGACGGTTATGCAGATTATCTTCAAATAACAGTCGTTCTTTAGGAGTAATAAAGGATCGCTTCAGATCATATTCGATAAAACCAGTTTCATTTATGAGCTTGATAAAAGGAGCTGCGCTCCCATCAAGAATTGGAAATTCATCATCTTCTGTTTCAAGCACAAGGCTATCAATACCAACAAAAGCAATCGCCGCCATTACATGTTCAATCGTACGCACTTGCCAATTTTTCCCGCGAAGCACGGTAGCATAGGGAGCAACTTCTGGTATGGTGGTACCAATAGTTATTAAATCATCAGGGAATAACCGGTTTTTTATAACAATACCCGATTCAGCTACTGCGGGAGAAAGTGCCAGTGAAACAGGTTTACCTGAATGGACACCAATGCCGGAAAACAGAATTTTTTTAGCTAAGGTTTTTTTTCGCGAAGATATTATAGTGTTCATACTAATCTCTTTTTTATCATAGCCCAATAAAGAAATAAGCCCGCTTTAGAAAAACCTAAGCGGGCTTATGATAAAATCACGATGATCTATTTGATCAAGTACTCTGCGTACATTATACCTGAGCAGCGTGTGGATGTGTATCACCCGTATAGACGCGTAATTTTTTGAGAATTTGTCGTGCAAGACGATTTTTAGGAAGCATGCCACGCACCGCTTGTTTAATCAGAAAAGATGGGTCTTTTTTAAACATTTCAAGTGCGGTTCGTTCTTTAAGACCACCCATCCATCCAGTATGATGACGGTACATCTTATCGGTCCATTTTTTACCAGTCAAGATAATCTTATCACAGTTAATGATCACGACGTAATCACCCGTATCTATGTGCGGCGTAAAGGATGGTTTATCTTTACCACGTAAAATATCAGTTACTTCTGTTGCAAGACGCCCTAAAACCTGGTCCTTTGCATCAATTACACGCCACTGAGGAGCGCGATCTTCTTTTCTTTGCACATATGATTTATTCATTTCCATGATAATTGCCTTGATTCTAGTAAAATTAAGCTATAATTTTGCGACATTTTTAATTGTAAATCAAAAAGACTTGCCAGTCAAACATATAAAAGCACTTATTTACGCATAATAGCCTCAATAAATGCCCTAAAGAGTGGGTGCGCAACTAAGGGCGTTGATAAAAATTCAGGATGAAATTGAGATCCAACCATAAATGGGTGGTCATTCAATTCAGCAATTTCTACTAAGTTCTTTGCCTCATAAATCCCCGAGAAGGTTACCCCTGCAGCTTCCAAAGCGCTTCTATAAGCATTATTGAATTCATAACGGTGTCGGTGACGTTCAAGCACTTTATCTTGTCCATACGCTTGATGCGCTTTGCTATCTTTCTTGATCGTGCACGGAAAAACACCCAACCGCATGGATGCACCTTTTGATACAATTCCCTGCTGCTCATCAAGAAGCGATATGAGTGGTTGTTTCGTTGAAGGATCAAATTCAGTACTTGTAGCTTCGGTTAAACCTGCAAGCGAGCGTGCACATTCTATCAATAAAATTTGCATACCCAAACATAACCCAAGGTATGGTATTTTATGTTCGCGTGCCCATTTTGCAGAAAAGATTTTGCCTTCTATGCCCCGTTTATCAAATCCCCCCGGCATAACAATACCATTTACTGAAGCAAGCTGTGCTCGTGCAAATTTGCCTTCTTCAGTATCTTTATGGATAGGATCAAGGCGCTCTGCTTCAATGGTAACAATTTCGGGATCAACCATATTAAGATAACAGGCTGACTTTATCGCCTCAATCACACTTATATATGGTTCATTCGTCCCAACATATTTAGCAATAAGTCCGATTCGAAAAGTTCGCTTTGGCTTTTCTATGCGCTCGATTAATGATTCCCATGCAGAAAGATCTGACCGCCGCTCTTTTGGTAATCCAAACCATTGTTGAATTTTTAGATCCAGGCCTTCTTGCTTGAGATCAAGAAATATTTTATACAACGGTTTTCGCGTAAGCACCTGAAAAATATACTCGTCGCGAACACCACACATAGTTGCGATTTTAGCAATAGTTTTTGCACTTATTTCACGTTCAGTACGCAAAAAGAGTGCATCCGGCATGAGTCCCGCTTTTTTGAGCAACATAACACTATGCTGCGTTGGTTTTGTTTTGATCTCATTTGCCCAGCTCAGTAGTGGCACAAGACTTAGATGGCAATGCATCATTTGATGTGAGGATAAGTGGAGGCGTAATTGACGCACCGCTTCTAAAAAGACTTCCCCCTCCATGTCCCCTACCGTACCACCTATTTCAATCAAAACAAATTGAGCTCCTGATTTAAGCGCAAACCGTAATATACGTTCACATATTTTATCAACCACATGAGGAACGAGTTGAATACAGCGACCTAAGAATTCACCTTCGCGCTCCATATGTAAAATTTCTTGAAAAATTTGTCCGGCAGACACGGATGAGTCTTTAGTAAGGTGTTCACCAATCATGCGCTCATAATGCCCTAAATCAAGATCAGTTTCAGCACCATCATCCGTAACGAAGACTTCGCCATGTTCAAGTGGCGACATGGTACCTGGATCTACGTTCAAATATGGATCCCACTTAACCACTGAAACCGTATAACCGGCATTTTTTAATAAAACACCCAGAGACGAGGTAAGCACACCTTTACCGATAGATGAGCAAACTCCTCCGGTTACCACGACAAATTTTGTTTTTTGCTCAATTACTTCTTTTAATAAACTGGTCATAACCATTACCTCAACGTGAAATCATGTACTCTTGTACCATTGCTTCAATGGCTAATGGCTCTTTAGGCAAATCATCACTTAAACAAAAACATCCATCATCTGTAATCACATAATCATCTTCTATACGTATGCCTAAATGTTCTTCTGCTATATAAACACCTGGCTCAATAGTAAATACATCTCCAGCACGCAGGGGAACCAGCACATCGCCCGTATCATGAACATCAAGACCTAAGAAATGCCCGATACCGTGGACAAAATATTTACCCAAACCATGTCGATCAAGATAGCGTCGTGCAATATGCATTAATGACTTATCTTGTTCTGCAGGGTTATTTAAATACATGCCTGGTTTTGCCATCGACGCAACAACTGATTGTGTTTCAAGCACCATAGAATAGACCGCACGTTGTCGCGGAGTAAATATTCCCGACACCGGATAGGTTCTGGTGATATCTGCAGCATAATAACCAAATTCTGCACCAATATCAATAACTACCAAATCACCTGATTGAAGAGTGTGGGTACGATCGGTGTAATGCAAGATGGTACTATTTTTTCCGGTAGCTACAATGCTAGGAAATGCTGGACGCGCTGATCCAAGCGCTATAAAAATTCCATCAATAATAGCCTGAATTTCATATTCTGTCTTACCAGGACACAACGATTGCGCTGCTGCTCGCTGGGCTTCATTAGTTATGGCAATAGCCTGCGCAATTAATGTTATTTCATCAACTTCTTTAGTGCGACGCATTTCTTCAAGATCCCAGGATACGTCACATACCGCAGATTCAAATCCTTCAAGCATGGTTTTGAAAAACGTAAAGAGAAATTGATTGGTTATTTCGCCACCTTTTGTTTGGCGTTGTGCACAAAAAATGGTACCATTTTTTGCTATAATTGTGCCAATATCATGTAATAAATGTTCATACTCTGATTTCACAAAATGAGGCGAGAATGAATATCCTGATACCGGATTACCAAGATACATGATACGATCTACACCCAGCAATGATGCCGTATGTGCAGAAGTATCAATTGACGTGGTTAACCATTGATCTCGTGCAGTACCATATTGCGGGATGTAAAGCACTTCTGTACCATCGAGATAGAGTAATAATATAGCACCTGGCTCAGTAATACCGGTTAAATAATAAAAAGAGCTATTTTGTCGAAACGTAACACGATTATCTTCAAATCCGCTACACAGCATGAGCGCACCATGCTCATTTGCAATAGCATGTTCTCGCATTTTTTCTCGTATGCGAAGGCGACGTTTTTGAAAAATACCATAGGGAGATCTTGTATTAATATTCATTATTCCAATCCTTTCGCGCATGAGCGCTCTTATGTTGTACGCGCAACAAAATCACGCGGGGCATTAAGTACCATAGGATTATACTTAAAATGTTTGGCAAATGCACCAAGCGTATTTAAACGAAATGAAAAAAAATAGGTTTGCTCACAAAGTAGCACGCCTTGATCGAGATACCGTTTTGTCTCAAGACCAAGCGAAATTCCCCAACAATGACCACTAATATCAAAACGCACGCGTTGTAGTAAAACATCTATATGGGGAAAAAACGCACTAGCATTATCACCGTTAAGCGCAAAATATCCTACATAGCCAATACGACCATTTTTACCTAAAGCATAGGATACATCACAATGCACAAATGATGGAATATCCGATAAAAATCCCCGAACTCGTTGAATCTGCTGATTTTGATAAACCCATCCAGCTTGCAATGCTATCGGGACCGTTGACAGACTGCACTGCATCTCAAGACTCAGCAATGAGCCGGTGGCAACATTATATTCCTGATTTAGTGCCACTGAAAAAATAGAATGTGCCACACCTGCTTTACAGCGCAGTGGTAAAATATGCGAGCTACATGATGCACGCCGCACCGGAAAAATTTCAGCTGGACTGTACCATTCATAGCCACCATCACAATCAAGAAAAGCACGAAATTGATTAAAAAAAAGACTATTCTGTAGAGTACATCGCAGTGCATTCATGGCATACACATGATCATATTCATCGGCATGAAACCAATTTTTTTGACAAATAAGTGGAACAAAATCCCATCTAATACTTGGCTGTATACTATGCAAAAAAGAGCCGGTATCATCCGATCCAATAAGCGTTGGAAATGCCCATTCAAGCCAGCCATGTGCATAGAGTCTGCAGGCCCCTTCAATAGGAAAAGTTCCCTCTAACACCCATGGATGATGAATCGGAGGCTGACCAAGCGTCTTTGCGCGAATTTGCATATTTGGCATCAGTGCACCTTGAATTTGATTTCCTGCAAACGATATGCATTTATGAAATGTTGGTTCGAAAAACCATCGCACAGTATCAAACTCTGGCAAATTACCGACACCGCAGGTATATAAAAAAGCATTATCAACAAATGCATCATAACGCACATTGCTTAATCCCCCGACATCAGCATAGGTGCGACTCAGTGAAAGTCGTGGCCCATATACCAGCGTCGTTTCTTGAGTCTTAGTGCACGTCGCACCATCTTTACAAGGAAAACGCACTCGTTTAATATGCTCATGATTAACTTCAAATGAAAGTGCATGCGCATCATCAAACCATCGCAGCATTGCCGTATTCCAATAAAAATCATCAACTGAATTCGGCTCATTAAAAAAATCAAACGCTATTTGTTTATCGGTACCAAAATCTACTCGTCCTAATGTATACAACTTTAATGACGGCAACGAAATTGGCAGCGCTTGTTTACCCTCAACCCAATAGCGATTTCGCGAACAAAATTGAGGGCAACGGCTTGAAAGAGACCAATCACGTGCGTACAAAATTTTTGCTAGGGTAAAAGAATCAAATCCGGCAATTTGTCTAAAATCATTAAACAAGGCCCACCCACGCTTTTGCCGCCAATGAACGCCACACGTGGTATCAACTTTATTACGAACAAATTCAAAGTAATATGGTTGAGTAAGTCCGAAACCAAACTCACGATCAAGCGAAAACTGCGGAATCAAAAAACCCGAATGTGCTTGGCTAAAAGCCGGTGTTATTAAGTACGGAAGCCAAAATATTGGGACTGATCCAACATAAAATGAAGGATTGGAAATAGTAATAAGATATTTTTTTAACGTTGCTGATCGAGCACGAAATGACCAATCTGGCTTTGCACGATCACACCCGGTTATACAGGGCTTAACCACACGCCAAGTAGTATCATTAATTTTTTCTGCGCGCTCTGCTGAAATATAACGTCCATCCATTTGTATATGAACATCAGTTGCATGTCCGGTTTTTTTTACCGCATTTAAAAAAATAGTAGATGCTGACATGAGAAAATATGGTGTCTCAATTGACACTACATTCTTACCACACGATTTAGCTCTTAAGATTTGTGTATTTTTGTTGATAACAATTTGATCAGCCCATACATGCACCATATCATCAATCAGCACTTCAACATCGCCTGATAGCAAAATCAGATTTTGCTTAACGATCGATTGACGTGCACTGCGAACCGTGATTGATTTAATCGATGATATCATGTCATGCATCAATGTATAAAGTGATGTACTCGACACCACTCCTATGAGCATAACAAGGACTATACGCTTCAAAATGGTCTTCTACCTGACAATGCTTTAAAGATCGTAATACGATCCATATGCTCTAAACTTGACCCAATTGGCATACCGCTTGCTAACTTAGAAATAACAACGCTATTATTTTTCAACTTCGATGCAATGTAACTTGCTGTTGCCTCACCTTCAGGTGTTGGATTGGTAGCAAAAATAAGCTCAGTCACTGCTGCTGCATGTATACGAGCTATCAGCTGCTCGATAGTAAGCTTTTCAGGTCCAATACCATCAAGTGGACACAATGCACCACCAAGCACATGATATACTCCATCAAACCCACCAGCTTTTTCTATAGCAAAAAGATCATGCCATGTTTCGACGACGCAGATAGTAGTCTTAATGCGATTTGATTGCATACAGATTGCACAGGTATCGCATCCTTCACTCAGGTTAAAACAAATAACACAGGGTACTATGTTTTTTTTTGCCTCGAGCAGTGTCATACAAAATTGTTCTAATGCAAGGTCGCTGCGTGAAAGAAAAAACGCAGCGACACGATACACATTTTTAGATGCAAGATAAGGTACATGCCCAAGTATTCGAATGAGGCGATCTAGTGATGGCAAACCCTTCATACTAATCCTTTATTAAGAACGACGCTCAATCATTTTACGGATAAAATATTCACCAATTGTTAATACATTTTTTGATAACCAATAGAGTACCAACCCTGCAGCAAAATTTGCAGAAATAACTGAAAAGACTAATGACATAAACACACCAATCATTTTCATTTTTGGATCACCAGTTGGGGTCACCCGTTGTTGTATCATCATTGATATACCCATCAAAATCGGTAACACATAATACGGATCTTTAGCTGATAAATCAGTTATCCACAGCACAAATGGTGCTTGATAGAGATCGATATAATTACCAAGTACGTTATAGAGCGCAAACATAATCGGAATATCAATCAATAATGGCAAACATCCGACCATCGGTGCCGCAGGAGAAATATTATGGTCTTGATGAAAGCGTTGTAATTCAAGCATCATACGCGAACTATCATTACTATATTTTTGACGAATGCGCGCAATATGTGGTGCGTATTTTTGTTGACGTTCTTGAATTGCTGCCGCCTTAATCGACAATGGCAGTAATGGCAATTTAATAAGAATGGTAAGTAGAATAATAGCAAAGCCATAGTTACCAACAAAATTATATAACCAACCAAGAATGGCGATGAGCAATTTGCAAAGCCATGAGAACATACCAAAATTGAGTAGTCCTTCTAAACGAGCATCAACTGCCGTTAAATCATGAATGTCTTTTGGTCCCATGAAGAATTCTAATTTCCAACTGCTTTTTTGCATAATAGCAGGACCTGCAAGAATTGAATATAATCCACGCTCTTCTTGTTTAAAGTATGCCATTCGTACAAAATGCTCATGATCCGCAACCATCACGTGACCAAAATATTTATTTTGTGTACCAAATAAACTTGGTTGCGGCGTTGGATTCATTAAATCTTCAGGAGCTACCAATGCAATTTTATGCATTGTGGTGCCGGCAAAAACACCTTGGGGTGCTTCCTTGGTGCCAGTAGCTAAAAATGGTGAAGGCACGAATAAGCGGGCATGGAGCACTGATGCATTTGATGCATTCGGTATAAAATCAAGTTTTAGAATAATTTTATAGAGTGATTTATGTACCTGATATGTTTTAACAATGGTCCAATTATCCCACATTGTTTGATACACAATTTCATTGTAATCGTCATGATCGTTTACTGCAGTAACTTCATAAAAAAGTGGTGTGCGTTCAGCGAGTGCCAGCATAAAGCAACTCTCTTCGCGTTCTTCGTATTCTTTATGCAAGACTGATTTTAGCGGAATACCATTAACACTCTGACGATTTAGGTACGCGATGCTTGCGATGACACCACCGTAATTAGAAAAATCAATTTTATAAATTGCATTTTCTATGCTAACAATTTTCTCAGCTAACTTGCCCGGTCTATCGGCATCTCTAAAATCAATTTCACGGCTAACGAGCGTCGCCATTTCTTGATGTCGATTGAGATCTTCTTTAGAAAGAATAGGATAGAACTTTCCGGATTGTAATCCAGTTGCTTCTGGCTCATATCCGGTCTTTTCGCCACCAAAGAAATAATGAAACATGAAGACGGTGAGTACCGACATCACCATTGCAAATAATAACTTCTTATCTTGGAACATTTTAAACATACAAGAATATCCTTCATGCTATATTCATCTGTGCGTAATTTCTGATTAATGGATCTACCATAGATCACATTACCTGCTTAGATTCTACATTAAATTGATAAAATGTGGAGAAATAGTAATCGATACTACCTGACCCGTTTGTCGATTATACGAAAAATTCGTACACTAATGAATAGCAAGTTTTCGATAATGAACAAAAAAGGATAGCGTGGCCATCAAAAAAATCCTAATAGCAAATCGATCTGAGGTAGCAGTACGTATTATTGCTGCATGTCGGACCCTGAATATCAAAACGGTAGCCGTATATACCCAAGAAGATCGTATGGCTAACCACGTGTATCATGCAGATGCTGCATATCCTTTATCACTCTCAGGTAGCGCAGGGTACCTGAATAGCAAAGAATTAATCAGTCTGGCACACGCTGCAGAGGTGGACGCAATCCATCCCGGCTATGGCTTTTTAGCTGAATCAGCATCATTTGCCCAAGAAGTGATTTCTGCAGGCCTTACCTGGATTGGGCCCTCACCGAACCTTATTGCACAGATGGGTAATAAAATTGCCGCACGAGAAATCATGACACAATATGGCGTGCCAACTATTCCTGGATTTCATTTTACTCATGCAACTCTTAACGAATTATCCGCAGCTAAAACTGCTGCAGCATCACTGGGATACCCGGTAATACTTAAATCTGCAAACGGTGGTGGTGGCAAAGCTATGCGTAGTGTCTATGATAGCGATGCTTTTGACCGTGCTTGGGAACAGGTACTCTCCGAATCACAAAAATATTTCCAAGCTCAAGATATCTTTATCGAAAAATATATCGAATCTGGTCGCCATATCGAAATCCAGGTAGCCGGGGATGGTACCCATGCATGCCACTTTTTTGAACGTGAATGTTCTATTCAGCGCCGGCATCAAAAAATTATTGAAGAAACCCCTTGCGCATTTGTTTCTGAAAAAACCCTCGCTCATATGTACGAAATTTCGCTACATGCCACTAAAACACTTGGCTATGATAGTATTGGTACTTTAGAATTTTTAGTAACACCGGATGAGTCTTTTTATTTTCTTGAAATGAATACGCGACTCCAAGTAGAACATGGCATTACCGAGATGACCTGCGGTATTGATCTGGTGCAGCTTCAAATTACCCTTGCACAAACTAAACAATTACCGCTAACGCAAGAGAAGATTACGCGTCGTGGCCATGCCATTGAATGCCGCATTACTACCGAAGATGATTCATTCACGCCATCTTGTGGCGCTGTTACCAATCTAATGTTACCACAAGGACCATTTGTTCGACATGATCATGCGCTCGAAACAGGCATGGTAATTTCACCTTTTTTTGACGCGATGCTTTCAAAATTAATAGCATTTGGTTCTGATCGGCAAGCAGCTATTGCTAATATGCAGCAGGCTCTCTCTACTTTTACTATCAAGGGCGTTGCGACTAATATTGCACTACACCAAAAAATACTTGCAAGCCTCCCATTTCAGCACGGCACTTTTCACACAAGATGGCTTGAACCCTGGACACAAACAATGGCACTAAACGATAGCAAAGTGATTGATAAACCGTTAAATAATAGTCCAACTGCTGCTGAAATAGCACTCATCGCCGCACTACTTATGGATGACATACAAGATAAAACTGGTGTTAACTCGCCACATGACATCTCAAAAACACGTCGTTGGAAGGAAATAGAATGGCAGTCTTAAAACGATGGGTTATCGATCAACATGGTATAACACATGAGTATCAGTGTGTTGTCAAACAAATATCGCCCGATCTTGTTATGATACAATTATTTAATGCAACACAAAATTATCGTATTGAGTTTACCTGCTCGTACATTTCATGGAACGCAGCTATTAATAATTTATTTGTCACTATTAATGGTAAACCATGCAAGACTACGATCACTCCGCACGAGAACAAAACTATAATTCAACTTAACCACCAAAACCTACAACAGAAAATTTTTGAGATAGCCAAAATACCATTATCACAAACCAAACAACATATAAGAAATCCCACAACATCGCATATTTTTAAAAATACTCTTCATGCTCCACTTGCCGGACGCGTCGTAAAAACTTTTGTACAATTAAATCAATTAGTTCAAAAAAACGATCGCCTTCTTATTTTAGAATCCATGAAAATGGAGAATGAAATCCGTGCTGAACATCAAGGATATGTTACCGAGATAATGATCACAGAAGGTGATGTTGTACAATCCAAAGCACCGCTCATTCGATTTAGAGAAGTATAAAACATATGCATATCTATAGTATTATATTTTTAGGATTTATCAGTACCATGACAACATTGCCTGCAAAAAAAGAAGCACAATATGTAAGTATTGAGCGCTTAGTTCCTTCACAGATTCGCTATTCATCCCACAACGTAGCAAGAAAACAACAACTCGCTCCAGAGGAGTGTCTCTATGACCAGAATCAAAGCATATACGATCTTTCTGATGCTATTCCCGTTATTAAAGTTGGTGAGCACTTTGTAGTACAAGATGGGCATCATAGCGTTTTAGTAAGCATATCTCGTGGTGCAAAAACTATGCCCATTCATATAGCATTTGAATACTCGGGCACACTTGATGATACATTTTGGGATTGGGCCCATAAGCAAGAGCATGCGTATCTTTTTATGCCGGGTAGCAATTTAATATCTTATCCAACGAGTTTTGACGCACTTATTGACGATCCAATACGCTATTTTGTTGCAATCGTCGCACGAAAATATTCTAAAGATTTATCGCATGATACCTCATCTGGTGCCGAGTTCCCTCTGTGGATTAAAATAGGCAAAGATATTCCGTTCATCGAATTCAAGATTGCCGATATATTATATCAACATGGTTTTCACTACTCATATGGAGATGAAAAAGATAGCTTAGAGAAGCTTATTGAAGAGGCTCGATTAATGTTAATGCACCATCAAATACCCAATCTCAAATTACTTACCGAGCGTGAACATTTCTTATCTTCAAAACAAATTGAGAACTGGATCAGTAATATATTTTGATTAGCAAGATTTTAACCATTGATTAACCGCATCCGCAAAAAGACGTGGCGCATCATAAATAATTGAAATATGCGTCTCCTTTGGAATTATTGCTGCAATTGATTGATCATAAACCTGCTTTGCATAATGTTTATATTGTATAACGTTATCAGGCAAAAATAGTTCATCTTCTTCACCAATAAAAAGCGCAAATGGTCGTTTTAATAGTGCAAATGTATTACGTGGATTAACTAAAGAAACCGCACAGGCCATTGCACAGGTATTATAATCTAGGATATGTTGATCTCGTTCTCGTACACGAGCGGGATAGTTAAAAAAAACAGCCGGCGTATGCGCAAAGAAACGATATCCTGATAATGCATATGCCGCAAGGATCAATGAACGAACGCGCGCAATAAATCGATTCTCATGTGACGTTATGGTGCGCATGACACCAGCATTCATTCCTAAGAATGGTGCAAGCAGTAGGTATCCGTTAATATTGGTTGTCTTTTTTTCATACGTCAGGTCTTGATTGTGCTGCCACGTAGCATGATTTAATATCAAACCCGCGCCAGCTGAATGTCCCGCGAGAAATATTTTAGCCTGCGGATGCTTTTCTTTAACTAACGTTATCGCACGATCTATATCATCCCACACGCTCTCAGGATTGGGAGCATCACCGCGTGATCCGGATGAATTGCCATGACCACGTACATCCATAAGATAAACGCCAATATCATAATCTTCCATCAAACTTTGCGCCATATTTTGATATACCGGTGCGCTCCAACTACCAGCTCCATGATAAAAAATAATAATCGCTCGTGGATGCGCTGGTAAGAAGGCATAGTAGGCAAGCAGAGTACCATCGGTAGCATAAAAGAATTGTGGTGGCTTTTGTTCTATTTCTAACAAATTATGTGCCAGCGCAGCATATGCAAAATGTTGATGTCTGTTCCGAGAAATCATTTGTGGTATCCTTTATAGCAATAATTTGTTGTAGTATACTCAAGTCATCAGATACAATACAATGCTTTTTGTGCACCTTTAGTATTTTGGAAAAACTATGATTACTCAAGAAGTCTGCGGTTTTATTTTGATCAATAAACCAAAAGACATCTCATCATTTGCCTGCGTTAAATATCTCAAACGTTTCCTGCCACGCAAAACAAAAATTGGTCATGCCGGAACATTAGACAATTTTGCTACGGGATTATTAATCATTGGCATTGGTCGTTTGGCAACACGAGAACTTGGTAATCTGATAAATCAAGATAAACAATATAGTGTTCGTGCTAAATTTGGAGAACTCACTGATACGCTTGATTATACCGGAATAGTGCTAGAAACCAAACCGTGTCATGACAAGATTACTTATGAGAGTCTTGCAGAAGCTATAGCGCAATTAGGAACACAATATATACAAACTCCACCGATATATTCCGCGTTAAAACATAATGGTGCGCCGTTATATTCACTTGCACGTAACCATCTTGTAACACATGAGGAATTGAAAAATATTGTTCAAGAAAAAACGAGAATGGTAATGCTCTATAATATCACCATCACTGAACTGGCTCTGCCATTTTTTAGTTTTACCGCGCATGTTTCAAAAGGCACATATATTCGCACCTTAGTACAGGATATTGCGCAAAAACTTAATAGTGTTGCAACAACATATGAACTCATGCGTACAGATATTGATAACCTTAATCTAGTTGATGCTCATCAACTTTCAGCAATTACTTCAACTGACGACATTATCACAAGATTAATTGATATAGATACTATAAAAGAACGAATACGTAAGAAATAAATGACAGTGATATAAGTAACGAATAAGAATCATCGTTACCCACGCACCATTGACACCGAGCAGACTAAAAATTCACCCTGCTCAATGTCAAAAGAAATCCCGTTTAATGTATTGACATCTTGATTATCTGATTGAAAAAGCCAAAGCTTTTGTCGAGATAATAACGGTGTCATTTGACACTAGGCAGCTGGTGTTTTGCTTGCTTTGGCAACACGCTTAGCAAGACGACTAATTTTGCGACGAGCAGCATTGCCTTTTAAGACACCTTTACCCTTTGCACGCGCCAATTTAGATTCTACTTCAATTAAGAGCACTTTAGCTTGCTCAAGGTTGCTTTGAGAAAGCGCTTCGAAAACTTTCTTTGATGCTGTTTTTAATTCAGAACGACGAGCAACATTTCGTTGACGACGAACTTCATTAGTTAAAGCACGCTTTTTTGCTGATGCTGTATTTGCCATAATAATCCTTAAAAAACTATACTATTTTTTCAACTTTTCCTGCTTTAACGCATTTTGTGCATATCGCACCGCGTAACACATTAGTTTGTCCCTTAATACGAAAACGCATTTTATGTACGTTTGGGTACACCCAACGCTTTGTCTTATTGTTAGCGTGACTCACTAAATTAGCAACGCGTGGACGTTTGTCGCAGCTAAAACAAATATTTGCCATGATGTAAAATCCTTTCCTTCCAAATACTAATATCGATAAGTCTACCAAAATCAGCATTTTTTGCAAAAAATTGCAGCGATATTATGTGATTATTATCAGAGATTTACGAGTTTTTACGAACTCGCCCTGCTGAAAACCAGACTATTTGTAAAATTTTAACCCTATAACTTCAAATTACGCTCTTTGTCTTTTACTACTCTTTAGGTAAAAAAGCAAAGAAAATCAGGGATAGCAATGGAGCTATCCCTGATAAAATTACTCAATCTTTAAGACTCTAGGGAGACTTCTGGCTCAACTAACGTTGTTTGTTCGCCAGTAGGCTCTTGGTCAAAACGCATCATTTCACGGCCTGGCAGACCGAGAAGCTCATAGACCTCTGAAGCATCCATTGTTTCTTTTTCAAAGAGGGTCTTTGCCAGAGTATCTAACTTCGTGCGATTTTCTAATAACAGCGTCTGGGTCTTTGCATAACATTCATTAATGATTTTTGAAACCTGTGCATCAATTTTTTCAGCAAGTCCTTCAGAATGCTCTCGCTGACCGAATTCCTGAGAACTGACGATCGAAATGGGACCAAGCTCAGACATACCCCAGGCGCTCACCATGCGACGTGCAATACCAGTCGCTACTTTAATATCACTAGATGCGCCAGTCGTACGATGAATCATGCCATAGACGTGCTCTTCAGCAACACGCCCACCAAGACAAACCATAATTTCCGCAATAAGTTGGTCTTCACTGCGAGAAACCTCGTCACCTTCAGGTAAATACCAGGTAGTGCCGAGTGTGCCACCGCGTGAAAGAATAGTTACTTTATGTAATGCTTGAGCACCAGGAAGCAAAATTGATACCAGTGTATGCCCTGCTTCATGATAGGCAGTACTTAATAATTCTTCTTTGGTACGGGTCAATGAGCGGCGTTCAGCGCCTACTAATATCTTATCGCGTGCCTCTTCAAAATCATCAACTTCAACTTCTTTTTTATGTTTTTTCGAAGCAAGCAAAGCAGCTTCATTAATTAAATTTGCAAGATCTGCTCCACTAAATTGGGAAGTTCCCCGTGCAATTTTATGAATATCAACACTTGGGCTTATCTTTACCCCTTTGCAATGAATCTTCAAAATTTGTTCACGACTTACTAAATCAGGATAGGGTACTTCAACCTTACGATCAAAACGACCAGGTCTGAGCAGTGCTTTATCAAGTACATCTGGACGATTCGTCGCTGCAATCACAATTACTTCGCCATGTTCGGTAGTAAAACCATCCATTTCAGAAAGCAACTGATTTAGAGTTTGTTCCCGTTCATCATTACCGCCACCCATACTTACACCACGACTACGACCAACCGCATCAATTTCATCAATAAAGACAATGCACGGCGCATGTCGTCGAGCTTGCAGAAATAAATCACGTACACGTGATGCACCAACACCGACAAATACTTCTATAAAATCGGAACCACTAATACTAAAGAATGGGCAATGAGCCTCACCAGCAACTGCTTTAGCAAGCATAGTTTTACCATTACCCGGTGCTCCCGTTAATAGAACACCTCGCGGGATTTTAGCACCAAGACGACGAAAACGCTCCGGATTTTTGAGAAAATCAACCACGTCTTTCAGATCATCTTTTGCCTCTTCGACACCAGCAACATCTTTAAATTTAATTTTTATGGTATTTGGCGCAAAAAAACGTGCTTTGCTTTTGCCAAAACTAAACATCTTCCCACCACCGCCACCTTGGCCTTGACGTAGAAAGAAATATACCAGCCCCATAAGAGCAAATAAGCCAAAAATTAAGACAAATGAAAGATTCCAGTTGTTGCGATCTATAGGAATAATGCGAACATTTACACTATGAGATTGCAAAAACTGCATGAAGTCGTTGGTTGGCGTTGCAATATATACCGAAAAATCTTTAATACTGCGAGTTATACCATCTTCACGAAGATGCGGAATCGGGTTCTTTAACATACCACGAACTTGCTGACCTTCTACCTCTACCATTGAGACATTTTGCGCATCAACTTGTTCAACAAACGTAGAATAAGATATCATTTCACGTGTTGCAACCACCGCACTGTAGTAGTATAAAAAGCCAATAGCGGCAAAGAAAATAAGCAATAAGAGCCAAATAGCATTTGGGCCACGACCGCCAAATCGATCTCGTTTTTTCATATCTTTACTCATTGTTGTTCTTTCTTTGGGTTATTATTGCAGATGCTTTAATTCATTAATTGCTTATAATAGCGCAGTATAGCATTGATTAAAACTATCAAAGAATACCATCTTAATAAACAAAATCAAATAATGCACGTAGAATACATGATCTCCATGCGAATGGCATTATTTCCAGGCAGGAAAACTCTTTGGATGTGGGCCAGAAGTCAATTGACGTATCTTGCTGGTATTGACCTGTATTGCACCAATCTGGTCGCAGCATTTTCCTGTCTCATCCGCACAAGTATAAACAAATGCTAAAAATTTTCCACCGGGTGCCCACGTAGGACTTATTTTACTACTGCCACCGCGCGTAATTTGACGTATAGCTGAGGCCACGCCATCATGAGTAACTTTCATGGTGCAGATTTGCAGGGCATCATCAATCAGCTTTAAAAAAGCAAGCGTTTGTGTTGCCTCGCAATAAGTCGGCGCAACACAATAACCACCATTCGTGAGGCGTTTTGTTGTTTGCTTTTGCATATCAAGATAATAAATTTGCGGCTTTTTTGTTTCAAAATCAGAACAAAAAATAATATCTCCTGATGGCAATAAAATAGGCGAGATATTCGTACCACCATTATGCGTCAATTGCTTATATCCACGGGATTTTTCTTTATGTGAGCGTGACTTATCGAATAAATAAAGCTGGGTATTGCCCCTGACTGAAAGACAAAGCACCACTGATTCACCATCCGCTGAAAAAGAAGGCTGCATATTCAAACCGGGAAAAGAACAAACAACTTCATGAGTTCTTTTTTTAAAATTATAAACCATTAATCGATTGTTTGTTTTCGTAAACTGGCAATAAAACAATCCTGCTCGCTTTGGATGCCATGTCGGCAGTACATTGATCGTTGGCGCATCTACCACCACGTGCGGTGATTTGCCCGCATAATCTGCAACCATAATTACTTTATGTTTGGAACTTCGCTGCTCACAATAGGCAATCTTACTTTTTGCAATACTACTTCCCGTTAGCGTACGTAATATTTGATCACTTAATTCGTGGCCATCATGCACTATATTTTTTTTATGGAGAGCACATTTATATTCATCAAGTATGTCACCACTTAATGTATCTCGTAATGTTGCAATAATATTGTTATGTTGCTCGGTAATAATTATGCATGCTACAAATCCTTCATTAAACAGTTTACGAAGCATACTCGCGGTTTGTGGTGCTTGCCCCGCAGCCGTTTTTTTAATAGTGGGATCGATCTGTCCTGAGAATTCAAGATCAAATTGTAGTATCTTACCTATCTTAAAAAGATCCGGATTATTACCTTCGCACACAATCAAATACTTTAATGCTCGAGCTGCTTGTTTTGCTTGTATACTTGTTTTGATTGATCGCATGCCTTGTTCTTTGGCGTAAATATACGATTCAAACATGCCTACTAGTAGCAATAATATAAATAAACTTTGATGCTGCATTAATCACCTTCGTTGCGTGAAATCTCTTTAGTATATTTACCAAAATCTATTATTCTTTAAGCAGTAAATTCAATTATAATCGTTACTTCTTTTAAATGCGCTGGAAAGACGGCACCAATAACTGCTTGTTGAATGCTTTGATCAAAAAGTATTAATCCTGAACGTTGTTCAAATTGACAAGCCTGGACGGTGCTTGTTGCATCAATATACATCCGCACCGTCGCGCAAAGATCTTTAGATACATCGATAGGTGGATGCCAGCGCTTATGAATAACATTGCGCACTGCACGCTCAAGCCGATCAGCATTTACTCCTGCCGCATTCCAACCAAGTGAGGATGACATGCGTATTGGTACATGCGCTGTTTGTTTATTTATTTTAGCTGGTTGTGCTATCGCTGCAGTTTTTTCCTTCTTAGCTATTTCAACCGGTTTTTTTTGCTCAATAACGGGCTTTGCTTTAAGTGGCTCTTTTGATACCGCAGGCGCTATATTCTTTTTTTTCTCAGTTATTTGAGTATTCTGCATCACAGTTTTTTTCTGATCGCTCACCACTATAGATTTTGGTTTAGAAAACGATTTAAAGTAAACATCAGTATCACATTTTGCCGACGGCCTTTGCACGGTAATGTGAAATGTTTTGCTGCAGCGATCGGGAAGCAGAAGCATGATACCACATAAACAAAGATGCACGAGTACCGTAATTATTATCGCGCGAAGATCAAAGAGAGCCTGCATGTGCATATCGTTACCTATTATCGTGCTTATGCTTCTATGGAAAGTGCAACACGTTTAGCACCGGCTTGTTTGATATCCTCTACCAATGCAAGCACATCTCCATATTCAAGTTTTTTGTGAGCACGAACAAAAACCGGTATTTCTTCTTGACCGCTAATAGCTTTGGCAATTGTTTCGATCACTTTACTTTTTTCTACCGGATAGTTATTAAAAAAAATAATATTCTTATTATTAACGGAAACAACAAATTCCTGCTGCGCAGATACTTCGCGGCTGTTGCCTTTAGGTAAATCAATTTTAATATTATTTTGTATCATTGGTGCCGTTACCATAAAAATAACTAGCAACGTTAATGCCATATCAATAAGTGGCGTAAGATTAACTTCTGGTAATGCAATTTTTTCTCGACGTCTTCTTCGCATGCGCATCATAGCGTACTCTCCTAGCTTAATGTAGTTGGTTCATTAACTGCAGCCGGTTGAACACGAGGGTTTGGCTCAAATGAAAGAGTCGCCTCTGCTTCACGTCCTTTTGAATACACTAAGACAATATGATCACTCATCGCGCGCAATTGATAATCCATTAATCGCATGATATGTGCAAAATAGTGGAAAAAAACTAATGCGGGGATAGCAACGATTAATCCGGCAAGCGTGGTAAGCAATGCTTCTGCAATTCCGGGAGCAATAATCGACAAATCTGCTGACTTTGCTTGACCAATATTCACAAACGCATGAATCAATCCCCAAATGGTACCAAACAAGCCTACTAATGGTGACACCGCAGCAGCAGTTCCTAATATTGGCAAACCGCGCTCATAATTTTGAGTGATATGATCAGCAGCTGCATCAAGTGATTGCATCAAAAACTCTTGTTCATGCATGGTCATTGCACTACGCGCTGCATGAGTACCAGGACTTAACATTTGAAAAGTTTGAATGCTTTCTGCTATAAGATCGTACGCAATTGAGTCACGTAAGCCTATTTGTTTTTGCAGTGCAAGAATATCGGCAACCGAGCGGGCATTTTTTATGTGATGTGCAATGCGCATGACACGCTTTTTTTCAGCGTAAAAGAACAACCATTTATACACAATAATAGCAAAACAAAGAAAATAGCTGCTTACTAATCCTAATAAAATAATGAGGGTTATAACATCACCAGTTTTAGTAAGTTCCCATAAATGTGCAAAATTCATTTCCCTAACCTTCCAGCGTGCGAACAATAATATTTTTTTCTTAAGTAATCGAAACTTATTATACGTTAAAAGCAATCTTTGCAAAATATTTTATATTGTTTCTTGGATTCACGCTCTATTTAAACAACAGAGGCGAAGATTTTACTCATCGCCCCTATTAACTAAATTAAACTTATTAAAACTATGCTTGATCTTGATCTATCTCTAATAAAATAGTCTCCGAATCATGATTACCAGTTTTCTGATCTCGCACTTGTTTATGTAGAGCATATTCTTCTTGAGTTAAATAACCAACTATCACACACTTTGTAATACCAGTTGAATGTTCATCTTCAGTTGGAGAAACAACTAGATAAGTAAGTTTATTTTCTCCCGGAAGATCATCCCCTGGATATATAGCAACTTCAAACGAGAGAGCTATAACCAATGTTACTATTAACTTTGTGAAATCTTTCATCGCAATCATCATAAAAATCCTAGCAATAACCATCAGTCATTTAATTCAATAAATTCGTCGTGAAAATACGATAACATAAAAAAATCATAAAATGTGCTATAGAGTTGGTCTTTATCTACAACATTATTATCGTTACCTTTATAATCAGGCCTTGTAAATTCTGGCATAGCTTCTAATGCTACTTCATTCTTTTTTTGTGCACATTGTAACGAATAAATCGATGCGACAAAACAATACGCGGCAACTGCTGAAGCTGCTGACATGACTTTGAAAAATGCATCTTCACCCATTTTATAAAATAACGTTGCTGCTGCACAGCTTGCAAAGAAAAATATAAATCGTTTAAATTTTGATTGCTTTTTAATTTCTTCTAAATTTTGACGAATCTCTTCAGCTTCTTTTACTCTCTTAATAGTGGAGTTTTCTTGAATTCTATCTCTTAGGTTATCAATTGAGTCTTGATCAAATAATAATCCAATTTGATTTAATTCATTATATTCCACATTTTTTGCGACTATAGACTTTGCTTTAGCTAATAATTCATTTACTTTCTTTTGTGGAATTGATTTCGCAAAAACGTGATTTACAAATGTTACCAATTGATCATGAGATAGTATGTTAATTACATCATCAAAATATTCTGCTTCCACAATTTTAAATATCGTTTCTTCGTCGCATGAAACAATAGCGCCTACGCTGCCTGCAAGCATTAACATATCCTCAGAGTGTTCGGCATCTTGATGCAAGCTGCTTAATACTTTTTTTACCGTTTCAGATTCAAAAGCATCACTTATGCCCTCTTGTATAATTAGCTTTTGATCTGCATCAATTTCTTCCTGATCTAGTTTTTTGCTTCGTACGGCATTCTCTATATTAATGTTAAGATTAATATTACAAACCGTTCCGTTTAACCACGGCTTTTTTGAAAGATTTTGCTCATGATTCTTTAATATCAAAGGTAATCTTTTTGCGCGTTGTTGAGCTTGTTCATTTAATTTATTTTCCTGAGGTGACACTTGTTTAACTTCTTCTTGATCTTCGTCATCTAACGAATCTCTTAATTGTGTTTCTTCACTTGGGTCGCTCTCTTGACCTAAATCATTGTTTTTATCTATTTCTAATTCTTCAACTTTCGGAGCTTCACTTGAATCATTAGAACTTCGTAAAGTTAATTCTTGCTCAGGT
>CAYPYR010000002.1:0-2418 GCA_964415095.1 uncultured Pseudomonadota bacterium
CCAATAAACAAAGTTTTAATATACGCATGCGAAAGTGTCCCTTAAAAGTAATATAATTAATCGGCGGATACTAATGGATTGATATCTGCAAATAAAACGGTATTTAAAATATTATTTCGTATTTCTTGATCATGTAATGCGTTAGATTTCTTCTGATTGTCTATCATATCTTTGAAAGAATGCTCTTCTTTGGGATCTTGCATTAAGATTGATCTTCGTAGTCTGCATGAGTAAGAATACCATGTAGGCGCCTCTTTCCTCAATTGAGCTACATATAAGAATGCTGCTATGTAAAAGCTCGCACTTATTCCATAAGTAACAGCAACCCCTGCTCCACTAATTCCATCAAACAAATATTTATTAGTGGCTAACGAGAAACCATGTATTGCATAACCTATCACAAAAGAAATAGTACCAATATTAAGAAAACTCATCATTAAACATCGAATCTTTTTCAATTTTTCCCATTGACTTTGCGCGCCTTCAAATTGCTCTTGATCTTCAAAAAAATAATCGTTGGTCAGTTTTGCAGCTTCGACTAATGAATTAGCAATTGCTTCTTGATCAACATCATTTGGTAAATCTTGAGTAAATTTTCTAGCAAAGACCTCTGCCATTAATTCAAGTGGTTGTTCGAGAAAGTCTTGATCTTCAGCAAGACATTCTTCAAAAATAGCTTGCGTCTTAGCTACTGCTCTATTTATTTGTTCATTTATCTCTTCATCGATAACTTTTTTCTCTATATTTATAAGTCGCTGCCACTGTTCCTCACTAAAGAAAGATGACAATCTATCGGCCGCACCTTTAGCACCTGCTATTTGGTTATAAGCTTGATGGGAGATTCCATTTACCCTGCCTGCTACTTCAAGTAAATTCTCGCTATTGAAAATAGTTTTAAGATTTTCTTTGATATCTAATTCAATCGTATCACCTAAAATTAAATAAGTTGCTATTGCTCGACGAAAATAATTGGCATCTGATTGTAGCTCGCGCAACGCTTCATTGATTTTTACTTCTTCAGAAGCATTATCTGCAGGTCTCTGCGAAATTTTATCCATTAAAATATTTTGTGCTTTTATTCTGGCAGTAGGATGTATTTGTGGATTTTGATTAAAGACTTGACCGATTAATGATCCACGACTATTTGCTCCGCTAGAAGATTGCCCTGAGTCATGTGCAACAATCTCATTTCCCCCAGCTTGTACGTTGATGAAAAGCGTTAGCACCAATAGACAAAGTTTTAATATACGCATGAAAGTGTCCCTAATAATTAATAAATAGCATATTTCTGTACTTATTTGAGTCTAAGAGATTGCGTTATAAACGTCAAAAGGCATGAGAATATCATTAATTTTTAACGGATTAAGTTTCAAAAACGACATTTATAAGTCAAACTAAATCATCTATTTAAGTTACAATTAGGATATTTGCAGGGTAAATTCGAAAAATCGAAGTAAAACGCCACTTATATGCTTCTATAGATAATTTCATAGAAAAAATAGACCAAGCACTATTAATAACAAGACACTCATGCTTGATCTATAAAAAAATAAATGGTAATTAAATTATTCCATGCGTCCTTGCATATCAATGTAACGATACATTTTACCTTGAGGATCAAGTTCTGAAAGTTCAGGATCTTTTGAAATTTCGTTTGCAAATTTACAGTAACTTCCTGCTGCACTCGTGCTACGTAATTTTTCAGAATTTCTTTGAAAATAATCGCCGCAAATGCGATCAAGTTCTTCAGTAAAACTCAAATGAGTTTCTTCAGACTCTTCTTGAGCTTGACCTTGCTCATATGCTGCTTTCAACTGCAATCTTGTTGCATCATCTAATACTGCATTAAGACCTGAACAAGCAAATGTGGCTAAGAGTAAAATCATCTTTTTCATATAAGTACCTTTCGCTATAAAACAATTAAGGCTTGAGACATTAAAATAATATTAATTACTTATTGCTGTTTCAATAGATATAAAAATCAAACTAATGCGCCATCATCTTCTTCTTCAATCATTATCTCATCAAGTACCTTCGCATCTGCATCTAGTCAAGCAATATTTTGCTTTGATGATGATGCAACAAACATTGATAGATCTCTATATGCGGTAACATTTACTGCGAACGCTGGTTTATTTCCCCGAGGTCCGCGAGATAAGGGATTGGTAAATGATGATTGCAAGCCCCAATAAATAACAAAATTCCTATCACCAACTAATGCATCTTCATCAAATATCCGAATATGAATACGAACTGCTTCACCTATTTCAACAAATTTAAATATTAATTTAACATCAAAATTATCATAAATAATTTCTTCTTGACCTTCATAAAAATCTATTTTTATTTGTTTATATATAGGACGATGTCTATATTTTGTGATTTTGTTATAAGAAAAATCTATATCAAACTCAATGG
>CAYPYR010000002.1:2518-30616 GCA_964415095.1 uncultured Pseudomonadota bacterium
AACGGCGTACCCAGTTGCTGATCATAGGCTTCTATTATTGCATTATGATCAATCAATAATTGTGCCATTTCAGTAAAATTAAGCATCGCACAAAAATGCAACGCGGTCATACCAGAATTTGTTGCATGATTAACGTCTATACCATTTGCAATCAGTACACGAACGGTAGGTATATCATCGGTTATTATTGCATGATGCCATGTCAGATAATCATGTTTCTGTGCCTCTGCTTTAATAAGCAATTGATAGATAGCATCAAAACCTTCATCCTGGGCAAATTGAATGGCGGTAAAACCACGATCTGAATCTTTTATACTAAGATCTGCCTTTGCTGCTAAAAGTACTTTGACCACTTCTATATAATTTAGATAAACGGCAATATGCAATGGTGTACACTGATGAAATGCATTTACATCCGCACCTCGTTTAATAAGTAATTGCGCAATCTCCGGTTGATTGTAACGAGCACACATATGCAGCGGCTTCTTACCAAAAATATCATGATTAACATCCATACCTCCATCGAGATATGAGGTGACTAATGACAGGTTTCCTTTAATAATTGCTTGAATAAATTCTTCACATTGCGCTTCATGAAATTTCTTTTGATTATACCCTTCAGTACTATATGATGCTACTACTTTTGCTCCTGATTGTTGCGTGAAAGCACTAATATGGCGCAGTATACCGGGAGCATTATTGATTAATCGTGGAATACTACTATTAACTGAACTAGTTGCGACTAATAAAATGCCGAATATTTTTTTCATCTGCTTCTTTCCATTATTATTAAAATGATTCATTAACATTCGGCCCCAGCATCAACGAGCAACTTAATAATTTTTGCATTCGGATTGAGTAACGCAAACTGCAATGGGCATAGGTCAAAACAACAAATAGTATTCACATCTACCCCTTCATTTATCAACAATTGCACCATTGCTACTTGATGAAACCGAATTGCTACACCAAGCGGCGTACCCTGCAAGTATTTGGCATGCATATCAGCACCACGCTCAATAAATAATTTTGCGATTTCAACATGCCCATGACGCGCGCATTCATGGAGCATGCTCCAACCATCAAGTTTATAATTTACGTCAATACCAACATTAACATAGGAAGTTACGGCACAAATGTCATTACTGGTAACTGCATCAAAAAATTTTTGATAATCTATTTTAGAAAATTTCTTTTTGGTAAGATGCAACGTTGCATAGCGTGCCAATGATTTTTCTAACTGGGTACCTACCGGATATGTAGTAATGTGACGAAAAATTTTTTGAATGTTCGCATTACTAACACTCGTGATTAATACTACAATGCCAAGAATTTTCTTCATGGAATTTACTTTCTACGTTAATTACTAAGATGCTGATTTATAACATCTTGAACAATATTAAGCGGTATATCGGTATCTTTGTACCCACCATCAGGTTGAAATTCCATGGTCTTAACCGGAATATATTCTAAATTAAGCGTTTGTACTAAATGAGCATACGTCATGTTTTCATGCTCTTGAAAAAGTTCAATAATTTTTGTTCCAGGATCACAAAATAAAATATTAGTGAGGCCAGCACCATGAGGCGCAACAATAACTTTTGCGCCATTAAACAGTGCAATTTGCTCACCAAACGAGAGATTCTCAAGATCGTAGCGCACAAAACCAAGTGGTTCAAAGAGAGCAAACAGATCATCTTCATTAATCACGCGGCGATAGGTTGATAAACGTCGCGAAATAAATATTTTCTCATTAAATGTTGCATCCGCTCGTAGTACCATGAGACGGTCTTTTATCTTTTTCATCACGGTAGGTAAGGAAAAAAAGGTTCGTGCTACGTACGAGGGCACAATCAACTCATCTACCTCAATACAACTTCCAGTAATTGCTTGAATAATTTTTTCTTCGGGAATGTTAAAAAGTTTGAATGTTTGCCGCTGAAACGGACGAGTCATTGCAGGAACATAGAGATAATCAAAATCAATCTGCTGCTCTTCAAGCATAAGTAAACGAGGCAATATTTCGAAAATCCAATGATAATAGTTCTGACCCCATTCTTGCGCAATAGTTGCAACGCGACCTGAAATTTTAATTCTGGGACTTGACTGCAATGCGCCGCGAGCTTGGGCAGAATCTTTCAGCGGGCTAAACTCCCAAACAAGTTCATGCGCAAGATGTTTACCAATGAGCACATGTCCACAATCGCCCCATATTCTACCCTGTGGAATGGTAAGTATAAATGATTCAGGCATGAGAAAATCTTCCGGTGTTTCATTGGTTATGGCAATAGGGGTAAAATCGAGATAGTGACTATCTCGCACTTTGGTGTAACCAATTTCAGGAAATTTTTCTCGAATCTCATTCAGTGGTTTGATTGATATTGCGGTAATAAGTGAACTAACACTTAAGAGAAGATTAAATAATATATAAGTTTTTACTTGATTGATTTGCATTCATTACTCCTTTTTTATCTATAGCTTACGAAACTTAATCTTAAGCTCCTGCTTTAATCAATAAATCATAAATCTCATTAAAACGGTTACTTTTTGCAATTTGCAAGACCGTATGTCCATCATAATTTTGTGTATGTACATACGACTTTGCTGCTAACAAGACTTTCACTAGACCTATTTGGTTATGAAAAACCGCTACATGCAATGGGCTACCAAATAAATCATGCTCTGCATTAACGTTCGAATCATGCTTAATAAATAATTCTGCAAGCTCTGTATGACCGTATCTCGCACACATATGAAGCGGAGTTAAACCATGACCAAAATCATGATTAACATTCATACCATGACCAAGATAAAAAGTTACTTTATCTATGTTATTTTCTATAATTGCTCGATAAAAATCATTGTATTCTCGCGGCTTAAATAGTTTTTTTCTTTTTGGGCAAATACTACAATAATCACTTGTTTCACGACAAGTATATGAAGCTAATGCCTTTGTCATTGGTTGCTTAATATTATAGGTTGCAATAGTACGAAAAACTTTTTGAATGTTACCATTAATTGCGGTTGTCATCATTACCAAAATCAATAGAAACTTTTGCATTCACTACCCTCTCATATAAGATAAATTCTTTAAATATTTAAAGTACACAGCAATATATTATATTCAACATATTTTGGAAATATAGCTTAATAGCATTGAAGCACCAAAAGAATTTGGAGTACTATAATTATACCTCTTATAAACTCGGGGGAGTACAAGAGGGGACAGGGGAAATAGAACGGGGGAATTCTAATGAAGACGAGAACTCTATTGGGTGTATGCCTGCTTGGCATATTCGGCATGACTTTATCACTGAATGCTCATACTAAAAAAGCAATAATCATTGGTGCTAGTGTTGGCATGGGACGTGAAGTTGCAAAATTGCTCGCAGCAGATGGCTATGAAGTCGGTCTTATGGCACGCAGATTTGAACTTTTACAACAAATCCAACAAGAAATTCCAACGCGGACGTATATCAAACAGATTGATGCTGCTCAGCATGATGATGCCATAGAAAAACTGAATGCATTGATTACCGAAATGGGCGGTCTTGATCTGCTCGTCATTGCGATCACCGGATATTACGATTGTGATTTTGAAAGTAATGATTGGCATAAATCGCGTCCGGTACTCGATGTCGATGTTACCGGTTTCTTTGCATTAGCACGTACCGGTCTTAACTTTTTTGAACAGCAAGGGCATGGTCATTTAGTAGGTTTTTCATCAATAGATGGCCTGCGTGGTGTTGCCGCAGCGCCAGCTTATTCAGCATCGAAAGCATTTTGTTCACGTTATTTAGAAGCTGAGCGCAATAAATATGCCCAGCGCAATATACCCATTACGGTTACTGATATTATTCCCGGTTGGGTTAACAGTAAGAATGATTTTGATTATAGCACCATGCCTCAAGCCTATTGGGTTGAAACATTGCAAGATGCAACACGTGAGATTTTTGAAGCAATAAAAAATAAAGTCTCTGTTGCGTATATTACCAAGCGTTGGCAGCAACTTGCCGAGTTACTTCCTCATATACCGGATGCACTTTATAATGCATTAAGTGCGCGTCCCGGAGGTTCGTTCTAAAAATAATAATGATGCTCAGTTTCGTTACATATCTATAAAGGGTTACTCATGAGTTTTGCGCAATACGCTAAAAATATTTTTATAGTAACAATGTTAATAAGTATATTAGTTACTAGCAAAGCAGTGACCCGAGAGATTTCGGAACTGAGCATCATTAAATCTTTTTTTGCAGATACTCAAATCATTGAAACTATTAAAACCATCTTGGATAAGATTGAAAATAATAAATTGGGATATGATGATTACGCCAAGCGAACTGGCCTGATATGGTCTGACGTTCTGGTAACAACATCAAATCCGGCAGAGATACTTAAAGAATATAAAACAGAAAAAGTAACACTCGTCGGCGATGCTCTTACTGAAATTAATCCACAATCATTACTTAATTATGATAAGCTCGCCGCAATTGTTTCCGAAGAAATTTTGCCCACCATGTTTAAAACAATTGGCGAGTGGGTAGAGCTACCTGAGCACGTGTACGCGCAAGTATTTTTTCAACGATGCTCAAATAGCGATGCGATGGAATGGCATCAAGATCCGGGTGAAGATTATGACCCACAAGCACATTATTCACTCGTACTCATGCTCAGCGAGCAAGATGATCCACAAAATGGCTGGTCTGGTGGCGTATTTAGTGTACGACCAGGACTTCCCGAAGATACGTATGATGAGCATGATGTGATGACCATTATACCAAAGTATAATCAAGGGATTCTTTTCAATAATCAACGTAATAGTCACTGTGTTACTGAGGTGCTCTCTGCAACAGATACGACACAACGAGATATTATTGTGATCACGATTAATTTAACCACACTCCCGACTAAAAAAGATTAACTATTTAAGGGTGTTGCGGGAAGCACACCCTTAACATCCCGCTGACCAAAGGGGTAACCTTTGGAAACCTTTACGCCTCGAGCAGTTGCCGCTGAAGCGGCAAAACTCGGCAAAACAATTTTCATCTCCCGTTCGTGGTGAGCCTGTCGAACCATTCGAACTCATAATTTTTCTAAATAACTCAAAAAAAATTTTTTATCTACAACAAAAAAATATTATTCCTTTCCCCAAGAACCCACTGAGTACGTCATTCTGGAATATCATCTATCAACCATACACAAAAAACAGCTTGAAAAAAAAATTTTAGGGTACTAATCTTGTCAGCAAGCTACAACGATAAAAAGTTTTGAAGCATCATCTCATACAAGGAGATCTTAATGAAGCACAGGATCATAAAAAGTGTATGGCGCATTCTTCTGTTAATGCTTTACATTTCTCATACACAGCTCTTCACTATCGACAATCCTCATTTCTGGAAAGCACCGCGCTATTACGGATTTCCGACAACGGCATGGTGGGACCACAATGAGCGTTATGACACACTTGATTGGCGAACTTCAATCGATGTAAGTTATGGCCACGGCAGTACACATTCAGGATGGGATACCTGTGGCAACAAGACATCAGTACTCAATATTAACGGCCCCTCAAATATGCCGTTTTTACTAACCAATGTACCATCACCTTGTCCAACAAATTTTATTGAAACCATTGGTCGCACACTTAATCAATCACAAGTGTGTGGCAACTTCGGTAAACTGGAATTTTGTGGCAAATTCACTCTTGATGAAGTAGACATTGATATTCGTCAAAATTTAAAATGCGGTTTTTTTCTGCAAGCATATTTGCCTATTCGCTGGGTTGCGTTCAAATGTATAAATTACTGCGATCTTTCACCAACTGAAGGCCGATTTTCACAAAACACCCCAGATTGGATTCGTTTTAAAAACTTTATGCCGCAATTATTTTTGGGCCATTGCATGCGCTCACCATGTACTGAATATTCAAAATTTGCCGCGGGCGATTTGAGCTTTTTAGTCGGTTGGCAACATTTAGAAACAGAAAACCTTTGCGCGCTCAAATACTTGGGCTCCGCAATTCGCCTTGGTGTATTATTCCCAACCGGTACCGAAGATAATCCCTGCTATGCATTTTCCGTACCAACCGGTTACAACAATCATTGGGGATTACCCGTACATGCCGAAATTAATTTCGGTATTGCTGATTGGCTAGAGGCAACTATTCGCGGTGGTGCAATATTTTTCGCAAAAAAGACATTAACCCGCCAGATGAAAACAACGTATAACCAAGGTGGTTTTTTCAAAATTGCTCGCGGTGATGCGGAAGAAAAAAAAGGAACGCATTGGTACGTTGGTGGTGATATTAAGTTCGATCATTTCTGGCATGGCTTCTCATTCCTTTTTGCCTACTCATTTAATCGAGGCGAACATGATACCTTATGTCCAAAACAAAAATGCTGCGTAATTGTATGCCAAGGTTGCTGCGATGCAACTGCATGTCCGCCAACTTCAGCTGGTTCTAGCTGTTCTTCATGCACCTCTGCGTGTGGCACCAGCGGCAGCTGCTGTAACTTCTGCAATGACGTTGCACAAGAAACCTGCGCATTCGATCGCAAAATTGTAAATTCTGATTGTGTTCTACGCCCATGGCAAATGCATGTGGTGCATTTTATGCTTGATTATGATTTTAGTGTTCATATGCAAAATGCTCGATGGGCACCACGCCTTAACATCTTCTATAATCTACCCGTTGCTGGTAGACATGCGTTTGCAACTGATTTATATGGTGCGGGCGTTGGACTTGATATTCGCTGGTAATTAAAAAAGGAGAATCAATGAAGAATCTACGATTCCTGCTTAACACATGTTCGCTACGTAGTGTTCAATCACTGTATACTATTCTGTTACTTGGTACGCTAATCGCAAGTTCCAGCAATGCACTTGTTATAAGTCGTGATCAAAATCAAGTATTGTTCAACAATCCAATAAATGATGTCGAACTTGATCCATTCACCGGCGTTTTTTATGTAGCAAGCGGTGATGGTGATTTCTCCATCGCATCAGCAGGACCAAATGATACCACCTTTACCGCACTTACCGGTAACACATCACTCAGTGGTGCAAATGTTATTGATATAGCGTTAATGGCAACTGGTTGCCAGGAAGCTACCAATATTGCTGCTATTGATGCAGGCAATGATACCATTGTCAGCATTTTAGATCTTGATGACTCAACCGTTACGCAAACTGATACACTCTTTGATGCTGCTGGCGTCACCGATGCCCATGCAACGGTGCTTACTACCAACAATAGTTGTATTTTTGCGCGGGTAACCAGTGATACACCAGATTTTGTATCAACTGAGCCACTCAATAGTGGTATCGCAACCATAAGTGTCGATGGCACGATTGAACAAGGATCATCCACAACTCCTGCAGTGCGTCTTGATTATACATCACCCGAAGCCCAAGGTGATGGTAGTGATCGACTTCGTGCATTAATCGTCAATGATCTTCATTGGGATTTTGCACTTGATCGTCTCTATGCCGGCATGCTCATTATAGTGAACATTAATCCGTACGCCGATAACGTGGGATTTGGTTTAGTTACTGGATCAACTGATAGTAGCTGTAACTTAACGTTAGCACGTATCACAGATTCATTACCAGCAGCAGGAACTTCTAGCGACATTTTTGCGGTACGACCAGTTCTTTTAACTGACGATGATGCGGTAAATATTCATCATGTTTCTTCAATGCATACGAGCACAGAGCTTGATTATCTTATTGTTAATGGAGCTTCATTTCGTAGCCTTGCTTACTTGGTTAATAATACTAATCAGCCACCACAAACAATTCTTGCCGTAAATAATCAGACCGTAACTGATGATACGGGAAATTTATTTTATGCACTCCCACTCGGCAGTAAAACTGACTTTAATGGCTTACCATCAACCACGGTTAATCCATTGCAAGGGCAAGTAGTACAAAACGTTGTTTCTTCGACTATTCAAACACTCTGCTGCACCAATCCATGCACTGAATGTTTAGTAAGTACGGGAGCAAGTTTATCTACCGCGCTTGATCCTGATTTTGATGGTCTGGCAGAAAATTGTGCGTTAGTTATTGGTCAAGGCCCAGCACCGTGGGATGCAACACCACCAGTTGCAGATGCTATATTTGCTGGTGATAGCATTGCCTATTTTTTACGTACTGCTGATTGTACAATCGTTTCAAACGTTGAAGATCCTGGCACAGGAACTCCCGCAGCACCAAATGCTGGTTATCAATTAGTAGTGAATTTAGTACAAGATGAAACACCTGTGCAAACAACACAACCAGCAACTACTATGTTAGTTGAGGGCGATACGGTGTATGTTTCAGTTGGTGATCAAATAGTACAAACACCATTAATTCTGAGCGCATCATCACTACTTTGTGCGCCAGTTACGCGCATTATCACGGTACCGGTGCAGATCACGGTTGATCGTAGTGCTACCAATGATTTTGGCGTCTTTGCATCACAAGCAATGTTTGATTGCACCGGTAAAGTTATTGGCTGGACTGCTTGGGAACGCGTATATCCCACGACGGGCGATGCTGGGGACAAAACACCATTTTTTGCCGTGGATGCTGCTACGGGAAAAATGTGGAAAGTTTCTAATGATCGTGAAGAAGTGCGACGTACTGAATGGGTTACGATAAATCCACCAAACAGTTCACTCATGGGAGCTCTTGATAAAACACTGGGCGCACCAAGCGGTATTTCATGTAAAACAACTAATTGCGGCACACGCGGCGTATTTTCGGTGCTCGATCTTCTCGCAGCAACTACATCAGTTGATGGCGCAGCTGGATTTGATGGTACCACGTCATATGCTCTTTTTGGTGGCTTTCAAAAAGTTGCGTTTGCACGAACCAAACAAACTGATAATGTTCCAACACCACCACTCGCATTTAACGACCCGGCTAATTTTAAAGTTACCGCGCTGCCAAATTGCTCTGATGCGGTTTATGTACTTGGTTACACTAATCGCGGTAGTGAGTTTGAAGCAAGTGAGCGCAATCTTTTCTTTGCAGGTACAAGCAGGGGATTATATGCCTATGCACATGCTGATGGCACTGCATTTGATACGAGTGCGAATGAATTTGCTGCACTTGATGCAGCACCGTTTGCCACTAATGATACCTGGCACTTAGTTCCCGGTACACAATGTCTTGCGGTAACGGCTATCGATAGTGATTGTGGTGCAAATATGTACTTTGTAGCACAAGATACGTCACAAAATGGTTGCTGCACGCTGACCGATAGATTGTTCAAAATTGATTTGGGCCCTATAGCTTCAGGAACGGTAAGTAATCTCTCACCCATCACGATCGCACAATCTGGCGTTGGTGGATTACCAGCAAATACGTTATTTACTGGGTTTGAAATAATTACTGATGATTGCTCAGTCGAACCACGTAATGCATACGGTGTAATTAGTACCAATAATGGCATATTTGTCTCTACCGTACCAATAAACACACTCACTAATAGTGGTTTCTTCTGGCAACAAATTAATCGCAGCGATTGTCTTGCATTTAATTTCTTAACCGGTGCTTCAAAAACCTGTAGCATTCGTAACAAATTGTTTGCAATTTATGCACGTGATGGCGGTGCACCAAGCTGCGGTAGTAATTGTCAGGGAATATATCAACATAGCAGTTTCATGCAACTTGGTAACTGTGCTACCGATGTTATTGCGGATCCCGACTTTAGTGAAATGCCACCAAATGAACGACGATTTTTTATTAATGATTCTAAAGCAATCACACTCGTCGATTATAGTACTTATTTTTGGTCAGATGGTGCACGACGATTCTTTGCAGCATTTAACCCTGGTCAATGTGCTTTTAGTACGCTGCAATCATTGCCCTATGATGCCTGCCGTTGGAATCTTACCGGACCATTTTCAGACACTGCACTCGGCAACATTTGTCGCATTTATTGGATAGAAAATATTTCCGGTGCTGGCCTCCTGCTAGCTGGTACAGATTTTGGCGTGATTGCACTCGCCGATGTTGGTTAATTTTGTATAAATACGTAAGACTTGAGCGTTTGAAAAATATAACGTAGTACGAAAAAAGCGGAGTAGTATAATGTGTAGCACATCAATCAGCCTCAAAAATTTATTGGGAATAATTACCTTAATAGTTTGTTCGCTTTCAACCATTCATGCCCAAAAAACTATTTTAGTCGTCGGTGGCGCTGGATATATTGGTAGTCATACCTCTTATTTACTCGCACAAAAAGGATATAACGTCGTTATTCTTGATAGCTTTGTGCGCAACCAACCATGGCCACATAATTGGGCTACTGTCATCAAAGGTGACTTTGGCGACGTAAAAACATTAGATAATGTTTTTACAGCCTACGACATTGATACCGTAATGCTTTTTGCGGCACATATTGACGTGGGCGAATCGGTAAATCTTCCTCAAAGTTATTACTATAATAATGTGGTAAAAACACTTACATTACTTAATCGCATGCGTAAGTATAATGTTAACAAAATTATTTTTTCTTCAACCTGTGCTGTATACGGCAATCCAACCACACTGGTAGTCGGTGAAAATCATCCAACCAATCCGATCAGCCCCTATGGCAAATCAAAACTTATGGTCGAAATGATTTTGGAAGATTTTGCACGCGCATACAATCTTGCATCGGTTACACTCCGTTACTTCAATGTTGCGGGCGTATTATCGCAAGCTGGACTGAGTACTCCTACCACACATGTCATTGATATTATTCTTGATTGCATTGCTCACCACAAACCATTCTCAATCTTTGGCAATAATCATAATACCCCGGATGGCACGCCAATTCGTGATTATATTCACGTAGTCGATATTGCATCTGGACATATTAAAGCTATGCACTTTCTTAATAAAAAGATGATCACTAACGAACTTAAAGCGTATCGATTTAATTTGGGAACCGGCACGGGGTTTTCAGTACAGGAACTAGTTACCGCTGCAAATGCTACTACCGGAAAACCGCTCAGCGTCATTATTACTGATCCGCGTCCGGGTGATTTAGAAAAGATTATTGCTGACCCAGCAGCTGCTATGGAGCACCTTGATTGGAAACCTAAATATTCCACACTGGAACAAATTTTTAACAGTATTATTACGGCGCAAGAACAAGCAGCTACCGCCGTTAACTCATTAATTACTTCTATAACACAAACAGGTAGTGTCTCATGATACGCACAGTAGTTGGCATAATAGCATGTTGCATGCTCTTGGTAACAAATAGTGCACCAATCAATCTTGATAAGCTCAGTGTGCAGCATCTTACGCTCTACAATGATACTGCGCAAAGTATTCATGTGACACTTAACGTTCGGTATAACACGCAAGAAGCAAAAAACATTATAGCTGAAATGAGTTTTGTAATGCCGGCACATGAGGAGTTTACGTTTCATCAACCAAAATATTTTCCTCAGGCTATAGACACGGTGCAAATATTGTCACTTGATGAAGTAACACGTCTCTGTACATTGACCTATGAGCGACATCAAGCACATAATTGGTCAATACATTTTAAACCACAACAGCAACCCAGTTTTGCTTCGTTTTCTTTTGTGCCACCTCTCGTTGATTTTCGTAGCGGGTTAAAAATCAATGATACGATGTATCATGATTGTATCAAAGGCGTATCAAACTATACCAAATCAACGGAACCACGCACTACACAAGAGCTCATGGATTTCTTAAAGAATCAATATGAAAAAAATCATCCACTGAAATGTACTCCTTCAACTGAACCACGCATTCCAAAAATTATTCATCACATCTGGCTTGGTAGTAAATTACCCGAAAATTTACTTGAATGGTTTGAAACCTTTATGCATCATCACCCTGATTGGGATCATATATTATGGACTGATCAAACCGAAGTTCAAGCCCAGCGATTTGTTACGCAATTTCCTCGGTATAAAGAAGTTCATATCAGTGCACTGGGAACATTACGCAACCAACAACTCATTGATGAATCAAAAAATTATGGCGAGCGTTCTGATATTATGCGCTATGAAATCTTAAATCGCTATGGTGGATGCTATGTTGATATTGATTTTCAATGTTTCGAAAAACTTGATATCCTGCATCACTGTTATGATTTCTATTCAGGCGTACTGCCGCTCGATACCGGTCTTTTCTGTGTGAATAACGGTCTGATTGGTGCACGCGCTGGTCACCCTATTTTAGAAGCATCTATTAGTATGATGCAAAGCTCGCGCAACTTTAACCGACATCATTATTTTGCTATTATTCTTGCAACGGGGCCTATTCCCTTTACCCGAGCGGTCTGGAAAGCTGCAAATCAGGAAAATAATATTGATATTGTATTTCCTTGTTCGTATTTTTACCCACTTGCCTATCGTAAACATGGCCTTGAGCGTCATGTTGATATGTGCCCCGAGTCGTTTACCGTACATTATTGCACGAAAACCTGGGCACGTGCATCGGCACATGCAAAATAAGGATAGTCATGAAGTTAATAATGGTTACTCGTAAAAAAATCATGGTGATATTCACGTCACTATTTTGTTTATCTATGTTGAGTCATGTTAATGCAAATATCCCACTCGTTAATTTTACCGAGTCGCTCAATATTCGTGCACGTGAAATGCCGTTTCCACAGCGTATGAGACAGGTAATTTACGAGTTTATTACTCAACCAGAACCATACACGTTGTTTGGCGATTTTCTCCAAAAACTTTATGAACAGAATCAAGCAAAAAACAATGGTCGCGAGATTACTACCAATAAAATACCCCAAACCATTCATCAAATTTGGCTCGGTAAAACGTTACCCGAGGCATTTAGACGTTTTCAGCAAACTTGGATTGCAAAACATCCTACTTGGAAGTATATCTTGTGGACCGATCAACAAGCATTACATAATCCAGATCTTGCAAAAAATAGTAATTATCAAGAACGTCACGTTGATAGCTTTGGTCAATTTCGTAATGAACAGTTAATTAACCAAACACAGAATCTTGCAGAAAAATCAGATCTTTATCGGCTTGAAATTTTATTTCGTTATGGCGGTCTTTATGTTGATTGCGATGCAGAATGTTTTAAGCCTTTTGATGCATTACATGCCACTTATGATTTCTATGCCGGCATAGAACCAATGGAATGCGGTCGTCTAGTAGGCAACGCCATAATTGGTGCAAAGCCAGGTCATCCAATTATTAACTATTGTATTGAAACAGTAACTTCATCCAAAGAATTTGCTGCGCTTAATATGCGTTTTTTTCGCGGCTGTGATATTGTTTGCGCGACAGGACCCGTCGTACTTTCACGTGCTGTAATGAAATATGCCAATCATGATGCTAATTGTGATATCGTGCTGCCTACGAGCTATTTTTATCCCTGCGGTCTTTGCGCACCTCATCCTGCGCCAAAACCAGAATCGCTTGCGGCACACTATTGGACATTAACATGGGGACCAAAGAAGTGATGAAGTTACGTACTTTATTATTATTCATACTATTTTTAATACCTAAAAGTACGATGGCCCTCAATCTTGCAAAACTTGGCATACAGCAGGCAACATTTTCTAATTTGACACAAACTTCGATAACATGTATTTGTACAACACACGCAGCTCAACAAGAGATTACGATCGCACCACAGAGTAATATTGTTCTATCTCTTTCTGGCACATTACGAGAGATAGACCTTGCAAGCAATATTAGTTATCAAGTAGTACGTCGTGATTCAGGATGGGAAATACAACTGAGTATTCAAGGCACTGAGAACCGCTCAATCACTTATGTCGATTTTAAAACTGCTATGGGCAAACACTATAACGAATGTTATAACGCAACCTATGGTCGCTATTTAACCGCTACGAGTCCCCTGCCGGCGCGTGAATTTTTGCTTTTTTTAGAAAATTTGTATGAAGCATATTTTCCAACCAAGATTGCACCAAGTATCGATCCAATTATTCCCAAAGTAATGCATCAAATTTGGCTGGGTAGTCGATTACCAGATAAATTTAAACAATGGCAAGCAAGTTGGCTTAAACTTCATCCTACCTGGCAGTTTATTTTGTGGACTGATCAGCATGGGCCACATAATAGTGCACTTGTAGCGCAATACCCACAAAATTATCATGAGCGATCAATTCAGGAAATTGGAAACCTCATGAATCAACAACAATATATGCGGGCACCAAATTATGGTGCTAAAGCAGATATACTACGTCTTGAAATCTTATATCGTTTTGGTGGTGTCTATCTTGATGTTGATACCGAATGCTTTGAACCACTTGATATGTTGCATCATCGTTATGATTTTTATGCGGGGATAGAACCATTAGAATTTCTCTGGCTTGCAATCAATAATGGGATAATTGGTTCGATACCAGGGCATCCAATTCTTAAAGAATATATCGAAAATATCAGTAAGCAACCGGCGATTACAACGGGCGTATTGCAAACACATATCACTACGGGACCCATTGCATTTTCTCGTGCTTTCTGGGCACAAGCAGGCAAGAATAGTCGTCGCGACATTGCATTTCCCGCACGTTATTTTGGACCTATTGATCGATTTGAACATATTACGATGTGGCCCGAAACCATGATATGCCAGTACTATTCACATTCATGGATTGCTCCCATGAAAAAATAATAAGTAGAGAGAAGTAATGAATATAACACTCAATAAATTTAGATATTTTCTGGTTAGTCTTATAGTAACGTTATATTTACCATTGCTTCAGCCGCTCAATGTGCAGCCCGTAGCGATAACTACACCAATCACTCAACATGAATTTGTAATCGTCGTACCATCGTATAATAATAAAGAATGGTATACGCGCAATCTTGATTCAATTTTTTCACAAGACTATTCTAAGTTTTCGGTAGTATATCTTGATGATGCATCAACCGATGGAACCGGAAATTTAGTTAGAAACTATCTCGCAGAAAAAAAACCATCGCAGAAAGTAACCGTAATTTCCAATACTATAAACGTCGGTGGCCTTGCAAATATTTATACCGCAGTACATGAACATTGTGATGATCGTGCGATTGTAGTAGAGCTTGATGGAGATGATTGGTTTGCGCATAACAATGTGCTAAAACTACTGAATAATGTTTATTCGAATCCACAAGTTTGGTTTACGTATGGCCAATATCAAGAATGGCCGACACGAAAACCAAGTTGGGTCCGTCCACATTCTGCTGAAAATATTCGCAATAACTACTATCGCCATAATATGGGGTGGATCGCACCGTTGCGTTCGTTTTATGCGTGGCTTTTTAAAAAAGTAAAAAAAGAAGATTTACTTGATACCTCAGGCAATTTCCTGCGCACTTCATGGGATCATGCCATGATGTGGCCGATATGCGAGATGGCTGCCGGCCGTTTTGCGTTCATTTCACACGTACTTTATATCTATAACAAAGCTAATCCCATTGCCGATTCACAGAAGCGGCAAACTGAACAATTTAATACCGTGGATATGTTATGCGCCAAAGAGCGTTATACTCCGCTCATAGCCGCACCAGATTTTACAACAGTAGATTCGAACAAAAAGGATACTTATGAAAAAGATACTACGATTTTGTAAACTCACCCTAACACTGAGCTTGCTCACCATTGGTGCTTCGGTTCTCGCTGATGAGCATCAACCATTGTGGAATTCATTAGCTCATATTACACCGATGGGTGAAAAACAGATTACCATTATAGTACCGTCATATAATAATAAAGAATGGTTTCAAAAAAACCTTGATTCTATCTTTATGCAAAATTATAGCAATTATAAGGTCATGTATATCGACGATGTTTCAACGGATGGCACTGCTGATTTAGTACAAGCATACGCAGCAGCAAAGCAACAATCACATCGCGTTACTATTGTTCGTAACAAAGAGCGCGTTGGTGGACTTGCAAATATCTATAATGCCGTGCATCAATCACCAGATCATATGATTATGGTTGAACTTGATGGCGATGATTGGTTTGCGCACCCTAATGTACTCTCATTACTTAACAAAGTATATGAAGATAATAATGTCTGGATGACCTATGGCCAGTATCAAGATTTCCCCTCCGGTAAAATGGGCAATGCCAAACAAGTGCCAGCACATATCATTGCGCAAAACCGATTTAGAGGACAAGGTTGGGAACACCCATTGCGCAGTTTTTATGCCTGGCTTTTCAAAAAAATTGATCCAAAAGATCTCATGCAGAATGGCAAATTTTTCATGACGTCATGGGATCATGCATTTATGCTCCCTATGCATGAAATGGCTGGCGGTCGTTTTAAATTTATTCCTGATGTACTCTACATTTATAATCATGCAAACCAACTTGGTGATGATAAATTGCGCGCTAATGAACAAATGCGCGTTGCACGTATAATTCATAGCATGCCTGCATATAAAAAAATTAATGCGGCACCAAGTGGTATACAAGAACAAGTACGAGCATATGTACTTGCTCAAAGCACCCCTGATACTTTGGATCCACTCGATAGATCAGTTCCTGCTGTGCAAAAAAAAGCTATTATCTCTGGTATAACCGGTCAAGACGGTTCATATCTTGCAGAATTTTTGCTTGAAAAAGGGTATGAAGTACATGGCATAAAGCGCCGCGCTTCTTCATTTAATTCACAACGTGTTGATCATCTTTATCGTGATAAACATGAGCGTAATCTCAAATTTTTTCTGCACTATGGGGACATGACGGACTCTTCATTGATCACACGGTTGGTACAAGAAGTGCAGCCAGATGAGATCTATAATCTTGCCGCGCAAAGTCATGTGCAAGTATCATTTGAGTTACCAGAATATACCGCACAAGTTGATGCAATCGGCACGCTCAATTTTCTTGAGGCAATACGTATTCTTGGTCTTGAGAAAAAAACACGATTCTATCAGGCTTCCACCAGCGAGCTTTATGGTAAAATTCAAGCACCATTGCAAGATGAAACCACCCCATTTTATCCACGCTCACCCTACTCCGTAGCAAAATTATATGCATATTGGATCACCGTTAACTATCGTGAAGCCTATAATATTTTTGCCTGTAACGGTATTTTGTTTAATCATGAATCTCCTCGTCGTGGTGAAACCTTTGTAACGCGTAAAATTACTCGTGCTATCGCATCTATAAAACTTGGTTTGCAAGACTGTCTCTATCTGGGAAATTTAGACGCACGACGTGATTGGGGTTATGCAAAAGATTATGTAGAAGCGATGTGGTTGATGCTCCAGCATGATACACCCCGTGATTTTGTTATTGCAACAGCTGAGAATCATAGCGTGCGCGAATTTGTTGAAAAAGGATTTAATGAAATCGGTGTTCAAATAACGTGGAGCGGACACGGTATTGATGAGATTGGTATTGATAAGGCATCAGGTAAAATTCTTGTGCGTATTGACCCACGATATTTTCGTCCAACCGAAGTTGATGTATTACTTGGCAATCCTGCTCAAGCAAAAAAGTTGCTTGGATGGTCGCCAAAAACTTCGTTTGATGAACTAGTACGGATCATGATAGAGTCTGACTTAAAAGTAATCGCTCAAGAACATTGCGCTACACCAGGTGTAACACTATGAATATTATATTTTTATTAATTTTTGTTTTGATTGGTTGTAATAGTTTATTCGCTACGGGAAAAACCGTTTATATAAAACTTGATTGGAGTTTTGGGTACTGGCCGAAAAAGGAACTGGATGCCGCATTTGCAAAACGCGGGTATACCGTAAAAGAAGTGCGGACACTTGCGAATCTTACCGATGTTGCCTATATCATAACCTATGATGTACCGATGCGCGAGCTTGGATATTTACGATCATACTCACCTGCACAATGTATTCTCGTTATGTGGGAGCCACCGGTTATTAAAGGGTATAATTTTGATAAGCAATATCATAACCTCTACTCAAAAGTCTTAACCTGGCATGATGACCTTGTTGATAATAAAAAATATTTTAAATGCAACTATACCGTATGGCAGCCGCTGAAAGAAGATCCTGTGCCGTTTGCACAAAAAAAATTGTGTACGCTCATAGCAACTAATAAAGATAGTACGCATCCAGCCACATTATTTAATGAGCGGCTTGCGCTCGTGCGATCATTTACGGCACAAACACCAACAAGTTTTGATCTATTTGGTGGTGGTTGGGATCAAAATGTTTTTGCTACCTATCGTGGACGAGTTGGCGATAAGTTTGAAGCATTACAAAAATATAAATTTTGTCTTTGTTTTGAAAATACGCGCATCAATGGCTATATAAGCGAAAAAGTATTTGATGCATTTATTGCTGGATGCGTGCCAATCTATAAGGGGCCAGCAAATGCGGGAGAGTGGATACCCGCAAATTGTTTTATTAATCCGGATGATTTTCCTAATCATGCTGCCCTGATTAAGTATCTACAAGAAATGCCGCAAGAAGTTTATGAAATGTATCGCACGCACATTCGCAACTTTATGCTCAGTGATGCTGCAAAGCAATTTTCTAACGAGCAGTACGCGCAAATCATGATGCACGCAATTTTTGGAAAGTAAATAATGGTGGATAATAAACATATATCTGGTATCAGACGTCATTGTATAGTTTATTTATTGTATTTTTTGTGTACGTTATCGTCATTGCAAAGTAGCACCCCACTGTATATTTCAACCGCAGCAAATGCACCATTCTTTGATTGTTTAATCAATTTAATTGGCAGCATCCATAAAACCAATTTTGAACAATTAGGTGAAATCGCAATATTTGACATCGGTCTCACGCAAGCGCAACGGACGCAACTTTCTGGCATACAGAAAGTGGTAGTCTGTGATCTTGAAAAAGTGCATCCTGATATTCTTAAACTATTTCGCACCAGGACGTGGGGCAAGCCAGCACCAGGTTGGTATGCCTGGAAAGCAGTGGTACTTAAACAAAGTCTTGATCGCTATCCGTATGTACTTTTTCTTGATGCCGGCACCACTGTGCTTGGCTCGCTGAGTACATTATTTGATTATATACAAGAGCATGGATATTTTCTGCACAATGGCGCTCATATGCCGATCAATAAGCATGTAACGCACCATTTAATTAATAAATTTGATCTCACAAATGAGAGAAATAAATGGATCTTACAAGATAATACCTATGGTGTTGAAGCAGGTTGTATTGGTTGCGCACGCATCATGAGGGAAAAACTGGTAATGCCTTTTTATGAACTTGCTAAAGATTTACGCAATTTTTCTGATGATGGGACTGCGCCCGGCGGGTTTGGCAATACTCGTCATGATACGTCGGTGCTTTCCGTGCTCGCACGCATAACGGGTCTCACCATCCATCAACATGGTGCACATCCAAAAAATTCCATAATTCTTTCGTTACATAATAAAGAAATCCCGTTTCATATTACCTGGGATCAAGAATGGCTTACGCCACAAACAGTAATTTATTGTTCGCGACATGATTTAAATCTTGCTCATTTAAAATCGTTTATCCGTTATCGAACGTGAGAAAGTAATCGCATGAAATTATTGAATGTGTATACGAAATTCGTTTTTTTTCTGGTTATTGTTTTATCTACAGATCCAGTTCTCAATACCAATCCCGTTACTACAATAGCTGATGGCTATACCCAAGAATGTCGCACATTATTACAAAAATTTCCTTGCAACAAAGTAATTGTCTGGGGACACAAACTGCATTCACATACACACTCTTATATTCATGAAGCATTCGTAAAAACATTCAACTATCTTGGTATACCTACTTTTTGGCTAGACAATCATGATGATGTAACGACATTTGATTTTTCTAAATCGCTGTTTATCACTGAAGGACTCGTAGATCAACAAATACCACTGCGTGATGATTGTTTTTATATCATTCATCATTGTGATTATGAAAAGTATCGTCACTTATATGATATAAACCATTGTATTGCACTTGAAGTATATACTAATGATTGTCTGAATCATGGTGTTACTATGATGGAGCCATATGTATATTATAGTCTTGAGCGCAAAATATTATATATGCCCTGGGCAACGGATTTACTGCCACATGAAATTGATGAAATCAAAAAAAATCTACCTAATATTGCCAAAGATAATGCTATTTATTTTATCGGATCCATTTGGGGAGAAGAATTTGGCAATATGTCACAAATTGCAGAATTTCGCCGCGCATGCTCAGCAAAAAAGATATCGTTGATTAGTCGTATGCAGGTGAGTGACGTAGAACATAGAGCACTTATTGGGCGGTCTTGTATAGCGCCAGCAATACAAGGTGCCTGGCAATGCAAAGTCGGTTACATACCCTGTAGAATTTTCAAAAATATTAGTTATGGACAAATGGGGATAACTAATAATGAAACGGTATACAATCTCTTTAATAAGAAAATTATATATAATCAAAACATTGCTCAGTTATTGTCTGATGGACTCGCTCGATCAAAAACACAGAATATTGAAGAGCTTTATGAGCTTATGGATTTTGTCAAAAACAATCATACATATCTTAATCGCATAGCAAGTTTATTAAAACTTTTTTATATGATAGATAATAAATCTTAAATCACGAACTCAATATATTTTTCTTATGGTAAATTTAAATAATTTGCAATCCATAATTCAAACCATATAAACTTTATCATTATAACCCCTTAATACTTCTTGAAATACTTTAAATCGGGGCTGTTTCTTTTTTAATTATTTAACTAAGAAAGTAGCTTATGAATAATTTATTCTGTTTAAATTTAAAGTACCAATGGTTAATTTTTTTTCTCATGACTGCAATGGTATCAATTAGTATTCATGCACAAGCGGATAAATGGATTGTAATAACTACTATTAATCCACCAACGGCTATATTTAATAGTCTTGCACAGCTAACTGACTGGCAAATTGTTGTGGTAGCTGATAAAAAGACACCAAAAAATTGGAATTTCCCTGGTGTTATATTTCTCGGCATCGAGGAACAAGAAAAGCTACCATATAAGATCATTAAACTATTGCCTTGGAACCATTATAGTAGAAAAAACATTGGATATTTATACGCTATCGAGCATGGTGCACAAATTATTTATGAAACGGATGATGATAATTTTTTGATCAATAATGCTATAACCTATTTACCGGAAAAAGTTAATTGTTTAGTTTCGGAAACAAAAGAATCGGTGATCAACCCATATATTCACTTTGGACAACCGACCGTTTGGCCCCGTGGCTATCCGCTCAAAGAAATCTGCACACCATCAAATAATTCATATCTTTTAAAAAATAATGTTTCTATACCAATTCAACAAGGTATCGTGAATAAAGATCCGGATGTGGATGCCATATTTCGGTTAACCAGAAATGAATTTGTAAATTTTAGCGATACTTCTCCTGTTGCTCTGTCCAAAGGCACCATGACCCCCTTTAATTCGCAAAACACTCTTTTTTATCACACCGCATTTTGGGGTTTGCTTATGCCAATGACTACTTCATTTCGTGTAGCAGATATCTGGCGTGGTTATTGGGTACAACGTCTTTTATGGGATATTAATGCCTCTCTTTGTTTCTTACCCGCAACGGCTATCCAAGAACGAAATGAACATGATTTTCTTGATGACTTTAAACTAGAGTTAGATCTTTATCTTAAAGCACACCAGTTAATAAAAACACTTAACACTTGGAACAATCAAAGCACCAGTTTCTTTGATCGTATGCTCGATCTTATGGCAACATTAGTAAAGCATGATTTTTTTGAAGCAAAAGATCTTGATCTTGCAAAAGCTTGGATAGAAGATTTAACCTTGATTGGCTATACGCCACCAGTCGTACAATAAATAAATAAATAAAGAGAGCAGCATGCAAAAGATATATTCTCGTAAGATAACTATTTTATTATCATTAATAACATTTTTGAGTTTTAATTTATGCGCGGTTTCTTTTAATATCAATCATTATCAACAAAGCCTTGCTCCATTATATGAAGAAGAAATACTTGATCCATTAGCACTTAAAGTAGAACCTCTTTACAAAAACAGGCTATCCAATATTTTATTGATTATACATTTTAATCATCCATATTATGCAAATATTGGTTTTATTAAAAAACTCTATTCTGCCTTTTTTTCTAACATTGTATTTTATGGTGAACAGCCTCACCCAGAAGTAATTACTATAAAAACACATACTGGTTATTTACACTCTCCGGTTATTAAAGATGTGCTCACGCGATATCCTTACTATGATGGCTACTTATTTTTAGAAGATGATTGTATTTTAAATATTTGGAACTGCCTTAATCTAGATTTCAACAAACTCTGGTTACCGGCATTAAGTGGTAATCCTAAGGTGGTAAACTATAAAAATGGGTTTCAAGTTACTAACTTTTCAACCGGTGCCAATGCCAATATTTGGTGGTGGCCAACTCCTTGGGGATTAGCGCCAACCAAACGGGCATTTGCTCAATTATCAGCGCAGGATATGGCCATATTGGAAAAAAATGTTGGTCCCGATATTGCTGTCGGCACCGCCGCCGATATGTTTTATATTCCCGGAAAATTTCGCGATGATGCGTTGCGATTAAGCATTATTTTTAATAATGTTTTTGTAGAAATTGCAATACCTTGTATATTTTGCTGCTTAGATTCTCGAGAAAATTGGGAAAAAACCGGAATTCTTTGGGGTCAAACAATTCCTACCAGCAGTCCTTGGCCACGCAACTTTACCTGTATTCATCCAGTAAAACTTTCTAACGCAGCGAATCAGGCCTATATTGTTAACCAATTTAAAACAATATTGAATCAGTAGGAGATATTTTGAAGAAAATTTTTCTATCATTGATAGCCATAATGGTAGTCAACCTACCATTGCTGCCTATATCATTTAGTAATAATTCCTATCAACAACCTGTTTCATCAAATACGGTAGATGAGCTGTTAGATTATGCTGAACTATCTAAAAGCTATCCGATATATCAGGAGAAATTCGCAAGAACATTGCTCGTGATCCATTTTAATCACCCCTTTTATGCAAATATCAATTTTATAAAAAGTTTGTATGCTCCATTTTTCCCGCATATAGTTTTTTATGGTGAACGACCCCATCCGGAAGTAATCACCATAAAAACACAAACCGGTTTTTTGCACTCACCGGTTATTAGAGACGTCTTTACGAGATATCCAGACTTTGATGGCTATCTCTTTTTAGAAGATGATTGCATTCTTAATGTGTGGAATTGTCTTGCATTTGATTTGAATAAAGTATGGTTGCCGGCAAATAACAAACTTGGCAGTCCCATAAAAAGTGAGCCTGGATTTTTAATGGCAAATATGGCAACGGGTGCAAATTCGAAAATGTGGTGGTGGCCAAGTCATTTAGGATTTGCTCCAACAAAAATAGCTTATAGCAAATTATTACCGCGTGATTTAGAAATTATCAATGCGAATCTTGGCAAAGATAATGCCGCTGGTGCTGTCTGCGATATGTTCTACATTCCAGGAAAATATAGTGCTGATGTAATACGCTTGAGTGAGCTTTTTTTAAATGTCTTTGTAGAGATTGCCATCCCTACTATTCTTTGCTGCTTAGACCATGTAAGTAATTGGCAAGGAGCAAGTATGGCTTGGGGTAGTAGCCCCTCACCAAAAAATCCGTGGCCTGTAGCATATACCTGCATACATCCGGTCAAACTTTCTAATCAAAAGAACCGTGCTCAAATTATGAATGCGTTCAACAATATGTTGAAAAATTAATAAGGGTTTGTTTAAGAACAAACCCTTATTCTTTTAAGAATAGATTACAATTTCTAACCCAAATTATTGGCATTTCCTGCTAAGACTTGAAGTATCTTAATAAGCGATTCTTTTGCGCTGGGAATATTAGGATACAACTGTAATAATTTTGCAGGACTCAATTCGGCATTTGCACGTCGCGCTTTTAAGATCGCATCTTGCTCTGCAATGGTAAAATTTTCGTAGGTATGATGCGGATCAAGATACTGTCGGTATAAATCAAGCACTTCATTGTGCGACAATGTCCCCGGATTTACAAAATTAAAATTTCCTTTAAGTGCTTTAAAAGTCATATCAATTGCTATGGGGAGCAAATCATCAAGCATGCAAAAAGAATTTGGTACATTAATAACTTTTTTATAATGTATGATTTTTCCGACAAATCCTTTATCCAATTCGTATGAGATGGGCATTTTCACGCGCAAATTGAGTACATTCGGATAAGCTAAAATTAATTTTTCAAGCAAGATTTTGGTGCGTGAATAAAATGAACCATTAAAATTTGGTTCTTCTTCTTCAGTAAACCCTTTGCCGCTGTGCATCGGATGAGTCTCATCATATTCATAAATACAACCCGTACTGATATTGGTTATATGTAGGTTATGTAAATATGCAACATCAACTAAATTTACTGTTCCGAGCACATTGGTACGAATAGTTTCTTCTTTATGATCTTCACACCAATCAACGTTTGGTTTTCCAGTAATACCAGCACAGTTGATGATACAATCCGGTTTCGCTGTTAAGATTTCATTAATAATTGCGCCGCGATCTTCTAATCGAGCACGCGCACAGATTGGATTATGCCCCCCGTCTTTCAAAAGTTGCACCATTTTTTGACCAATCCAGCCAGTTTTGCCACCAAATACTAATATTGTTTGTGCATCTATCATAAACACATTGATTAGACATATAAATGACAATATTTTTCTCACCATAATCTCCTCAATTTACAATAAATTCAATTTCTTGAATAATGCTGCTAACTCTTCTTGTGGAATTACTGCCATATCAGAGCTATATTCTTTCATCACCTTTGTATCAACCGGTTTTCCATATTTAAGATAATATGGCATATCTTCTTCGGAAAATACTCTATTTAATGATGAGCGCACAATAAAGCGATTATTAAAAGCTATTGTTCGTGCAAATTCAGACTCATTAATTAATACTTCATGGATTTTTTCACCAGGACGAAGACCAACAAGTTTAATCTGATTTTGAGCATTAAATTTATTTTTTAATACGGCGATAAGATCTACAATCTTCATTGCAGGAAGTTGGGTAAGAAATATTTCTCCACCGACACCATAACGGAGAGCATCCAGAATTAATTCTACGGCATCATCTTTTCCGATGATAAACCGCGTCATGCGCTCATCGGTAAGCGGTACATCTTCTCCCTGTTTTATTTTATCTTCAAAAATAGGTATTACTGATCCGGTACTTTCGAGAATGTTACCAAATCGTGTTGCCATAAATTTGGTTTTGATATTTTCATAGTCATAGTTCGTAAATACTTTTTCGCTCGCAAATTTGCAAGCACCATATATATTTATGGGTAAACATGCTTTATCAGTAGAAATAAAGAGCACTTTATCAACATTATTTATAATTGCCGCATTAAATACGTTGATTGATCCTAAAATATTAGTTTTAATCGCCTCTTCCACATTGCTCTCAAGTGCATCCATACGTTTTAGGGCTGCAACATGAAATATGATATCAATTGAGCGAGTAACCCGTAAGATGTTTTCAAAATCACGAATATCCCCAATAACATTTTTTATTTTTGGATTATTGCCTAAGGTCTTTGCAAGATAAAAATGTTTCACTTCATCGCGACTAAAAATTGTAACCGATTTAGGGTTATATTTTAAAATAGCCCCACCAATCGCACGACCAAGATAGCCCGTACCACCTAAAATAAGAATGTTTTTGTTTTCAATTAGTTCATTATTGGAACATGGTTTTTGGTATGCAGAGAGTGCTGGTAATATCAACAGACAAAAAATATTTGTATATACTATTATCATTATATTCATAACGTATTCCCCTAATCGATAACCACCCTAATACTACATGTCAGTATGTAGTTTTTGCATGAGAATGGTCAAGAGTTGTGCATTCTAACCTTTTTAGTCCCATCCATAATAACTAACTCATTAATGTTAAATTATTGTGGTAGTTTATTGATTATTGCTAAATTGAATAAAAAACAGAATATTCTAGAGGGGGGAATGTTATGAATCAGAAGCATAATTTTTTTTTATCTATTATCATAATCGCATCATTATTTTTTTCAATTGAGGCACTCAATTATCATAATAATAACAATTATAAAAGTAGATGGAGACCGCAGATTTCTTTTTTTACCGATGAACCGGCAAGCAATGGTCCTGCACGAGTTGCCTCAAGTGTTTTTCGCGGTATGCAAAAGCTTGGAATCTCTTTTAATGTAAATGAAAAAAATTATGCTGCAATTGCACCAATAGTGGTAGTCCTTGGAAATCCCGCTTCATTGCAACGCATAATGCACTATAAAAATCAAGGTAGTGTTGAAATACTGATTGCGGGACCAAACGTCGAGTTTATTCTTTATCCCCACACAAAAAACATGAGCAAATCGCCACTTATTGATTGCTTTTTGATTCCTTGCGAGTGGGTAAAACATGTGTTCGAACGATTTATTCCACATACCGTACCACGAACACGTATTTGGTATGCTGGAGTAGAGGCCGAACATTGGAAACCTACTAATCCTGGCGCGCCAAAAAATAAAGTAATAATTTATAATAAATTTAAATCCGATTTGGTCGCACCAATTATTGAGTATTTACATAATTTTAATTGGGAACCAATTGTGCTTAACTACGGATCATATAATCAAGCACATTATAAATCTTGTTTAGATGAAGCTGCTTTTGCAATTTTTCTCTCGCAATCCGAATCACAAGGAATAGCAATGGCAGAAGCCTGGTCCATGAATGTTCCTACCTTGGTATGGAACCCAAAACAAAATCCGTCTACTTATTTTCATGATATAGAAGTATCTTCAAGTCCCTACTTAACCGAAATGACTGGACGCGATTGGGTTACGTTTGATGACTTAGTAACAATTTTAAGTAATTGGTCTTCAATTGTACCGACCTTAGCGCCACGAAACTGGATTTTATCGCATATGACTGATATAAAAAGTGCAGAAATGTTACTTAATATCATCGACGATATTCGTAACAAAAAAACTTAATTTTAATAGAAACATAAGGAGCAGCAATCTTTCTCGTGCTGCTCCTTATCTTCACTACTTATAAATCAAGTAATGTAATTATACGATCAATACTATTTTTATAGCGTGCATATGGACGTGGCATGTGTGCTTCAGTATAATGACCAGAACTTATCAAATGATCATTCATGTGCCAACGGCTACGATCAAGACGTTGAACGCCCGTATGACCAAATCGCGCAGTACGATTTAAAAAACCGGACCAGCGACTCAAATATTGATACATAACCAATTCATCCGTGTTCCAGCCATAACCAAGTTCTTTCCATGCACAAATTATGGTTGGAATTTCATCACGCGATGTAATATGAAAAACTTCGCCAAATACTCGTCCCTTCGCGGCAACATAACACATTGGATATTGGACAAACTTTGGCGGATAAGCACGATCGCGATAAATGACAAAATGAGTATCCGGTACATTTTTGATTAAATCTACAAAATACGATCTCGTCATTGGCAACATATCAATATCAGAGACGATACAGGTATCATCCGGAAATAATGCTGGTAACAATAAGCGCACTGCTTGTGCATACATGGAAGTCGGCACCCCTGGAATTGGTTCAAAACGTATTACATCACCAAGACTTTCATCAATCTGCACGTTTGCATCTGCGATAAGTGCAAGTGTTGGACGAACACCGGTAAGTTTTTTCCATGCTTTTGCTACAACCGGCCAAAATTGAATATAATCAGGATTTGCATCCGTAGATAAGATGACGCGATCTAATTTCATCGGCTCAAGAAATGAACCGGATAACATCAAACTATTAATCAATAATATATATTGAATACGTTTTGATAGCATTGTCCCACTCCCCATCCATATAACTAAAATAAATATACCCCTATCCATATTATTATCAATTTGAATATTTATATAAATATTTTTGCGAAATAGACTTTTTATTTTGGGAATCAAGGGCTTCCGGTGCTTTGTCTTTACTTCCAAATAACCATTTTGATACGTTAATTAAAATAAACTAAATTGGGGAGGAAACTATGAATAATTTTGTGTTTTCAAGGTTATTATCGTTCTTTTTTTTGGTAACTAT
>CAYPYR010000002.1:30716-33141 GCA_964415095.1 uncultured Pseudomonadota bacterium
TTGGTTGAGGAATATATTCGTACCCATAATTTGCACCACAAAATTACCCTTATTAAAAATACCCAACGAAAAGGTGCTCTTGCCAACCTTTATGAGATGATTCATTCCTGCAAAGACCATGAAATAATGGTAACCTTAGATGGTGATGACTGGCTTTCTAATCCTTACGTGCTCTCCTATCTTAATGCCACTTACCATGACACTCATTTTGGGAAAATACCGTGGATTACCTATGGTCAATATTTAAAATATCCGCATAATCATCCTGGCGGCAGTCGTCAAATCCCGAATGAAATCATTAGCACTAATTCAATACGCAATTACGAATGGGTTACCAGTCATTTACGCACATTTTATGCCTGGTTATTTAAAAAAATAAAACGAGAAGATTTGATTTGGCGCAATGATGAATTTTTTCCGACTGCCTGGGATAATGCATTCATGCTACCCATGATCGAAATGGCAGGGCTTCATAGTCGTTTTATTCACGAGATTTTATACATCTATAATCTCACGAATCCAATCAGTGATCATGTTATTCATGCACAATCAGTCGGCGTTTGCTATAACAAGATTCGCAGCATGCCGGCTTATTTACCATTAGCTGATCACGAAGCTTATCCGTTTGATGAATTATTAACGAGCGCACCATAGATCATATTTATTAATTTTTGTTTAAGAAGATAGTTATGTGCTACATGCACATGAACTATTCCGTCACTTAATGCAGGATTTAAAGCCCCTTGTGCATTAGCAAAAAGATCGTATATGTCCAAAAATAATATACCTGCATCCTGACAGGCCAAAGATAATCGCTGATTGAGCAATTTGGTTATCTCAATGCGATCATTCAATGTACCATAAAAGGGGAGCACATGATTAAATGCTTGATCAGTTGGTGGCAGAATACCCATAATAACCGTATACGCCTGTGGCATAAATTCTTTATTCTTGCGAACAGTTGCCAAATAATTTGTTACCAGTGTATCAATAATCTCATCAAGTGATCTTCTACTTTGATCTCGTTGTTTACCAATATGGCAACGCACATCTATTTCACCAAATACAAAAATTACAATATCGCCATGTTTAATTGGCAGACGCCGTACATCTACTATACGCAGTCCATCACGACCTACACGATGCATGGTAATCGATCCAATCCAATTTACCATACACTGTGCAAACCAGTGGTTGTTTATAATAAATTTGGTATGTTCGGTATAGCCAAAATAATCGATAGGATTATTGGAAAAACAGGATTTTGCATGACTATCACCAATTGAATGTATAGTACATAAATAGCGTGACTCTGGTAATAGCTTATGATGATAATCGAGTGATTGTATTGTGCCAAACCAACCAATACCTACGAGAATTAAATAACGTATCATGTATCTACCCCAGAACTACATCACTATGATTACGTCAAAAAATACTTTTATAGTCTTTTCAAGACCACAAGTCCATTACAAAGATATTTAATACGTATTAATTTGTTCAGGTGTACCTGGTGCCGTACTGCTACCTAAAAGATTTGCAATCACACCAAGTTTTTCAACATAAATAACCTTAAAGTTACCCTGTTGCTTTTTGCGCTTAATATAATTACCAACTTCACGTTCCACATTTATCCATTGACGCTCCATTTTTTCATAATCCATTTGAGCGTACATTTCTTGAAAATATTTACAGCGCATCGCATAACACAAGGTGAAAACATCACCATATTCATTTACTCTGACAAAAACATCAGTATCTGGATTATCTTTAACTAATTTGAAGAAAGAATCGTTAATTAATTGATAGCGACCGGTTAACTTGATAATCATATCATCAGGTGCAAATTTAAAATGATGGCTTGCTTCATGTAAGGTGCGTGCTTCATTAATACCATTATTTTTAAAACGTGGGTTATTTGCCGTTGAATAAAAAACATTTTTGCAATGTTCATTGAGAAACGTAGGCCCTAATTTACTGAGCGCCTCCACCACATAAAAATCTTCATAACCTAATGATTTCAGTTGATTAAATGTGGTAATATATTGGTTTTTTCTAAAGTCAAAATATGCAGGAGTAAGAGCGGCACCTAAAAGAATTCTAATGTTGCTGCTTGGAGTTGCCTTCTGCTCGATGGGCATTATTTCAGACTCATTGGGAACTTGAGCTGAGAGAGGTGCTACCAAAACGGTTGCAGTCAATATACTTATGATAATATTAAATATCATGACTTTCCTTTATTTTTTTGCCTAGTTATTTTTTTATGTTATTAAGATTAACTATTTCAATAGCAAAATCACAAGTGCTTACTAAAAATTTATAATCTAATTAATACTACAAACGCTATAAGTAAGTTGGCACGATTAAAATAATAAATTCGCTTAAAGTCTTGTTCAGTAAATTTTCATTACGATAACCTCATTAC
>CAYPYR010000002.1:33241-52453 GCA_964415095.1 uncultured Pseudomonadota bacterium
TGCATAGAATTATTAACCGGTTATCAACGGAGCGATCCAGAAAATAAACGCCTGAGTTTTGATTTTACCTATTATCCAAAACTCGAAAATTTTGAAAAATTGGTATTGGATGCACCAAAAAATACTTATCGTATGTTACATTTACGCTATACACCCGCCTACGAACGATATTTTCAAGAGCAGAATGTCAAAGTAATTTATATTTTTCGCGATCCACGTGCTGTTTTAGTATCACGCATAAATTACATGCGCGATGGAAAATGTCCTGAATTTAGATATAAACGATGGCCCATTTCTCTCTTGTTGTTTTCGTTTATTGGACAAGTGAATCAAGAATTTATTGGCATCAGAAGTTGGGATTTTAAACGCCGCGTTAAAAATCATCGCGCATTGTGCAATATTGCACATTTATATCAAGAATTTGACGGATGGCGCAACTCACCCTGGGCATTAACCACCTCATTTGAAAAATTAGTTGGCCCCCGCGGTGGCGGCACACTGTGCGATCAACTCAATGAAATTACCAAAATTGCACATTACCTAGAAATAGCTATTACTCCTGAAGAAACACTGGCTATTGCAGATAAATTATTTGGTGGTACTGCTACTTTTTTACATGGACAAATCGCTAACTGGGAAGAACATTTTACTCAAGAACATAGAAAAATGTTCAAAATTGTGGCTCCTACACTTTTACAAACATTGGGATATGAAAAGGATAACACGTGGTAAAAAAAATATTAAAAACAACTTTTATTGTTTTTTTGATCAGTAGTTATATGTCAGCTGAGATACAAAACTATTCTAACATTATTATGATTTCAATCCCAAAAGCGGGAACACATTTATTACAACGATGTATTGAATTACTTACGAGTTGTACGCTCGACAATAAGCATTTTTATAACATACCATTTAAAGCATTAAACTATCCAACACCGGAAATTTTAACCGCAATGGTCACCAGCATTAAGCCGAGTAATTTTGGTAGTTTTCATTTGCGCTTTGATCAAACTTATGCAGCTCTTTTTGCAGAACTCAATATCCGCGTTATATTTATTACTCGTGATCCACGAGATCAATTAGTGTCACGCGTTAATTACATAAAAAAGGGTGGCTATCCCGATTTTAAATTTTCCCGATTACCTTTTCATGCCCTGCTCAGTTCATTTATCGGCGAAATGCATCAACCCTTTATTGGTATAGAAAGTTTTAATCATCGCGCAAATAAAAATGCACATAAATTATGCAACATACAGCAGTTGTATCAAGAATTCTTACCATGGCAGCAACAATCTTGTTGCTATACCACGACGTTTGAAAAACTTATTGGTGCACGCGGTGGCGGATCCGATGAGTTGCAATTACAAGAAATTAAAAATATTGCTCACCATATCAATGTTGCTATCACTGATGATCAAGCACGTGAAATTGGCGCAAAACTCTTTGGGAATACGCACACCTTTGTCAAAGGACAAATTGGCACTTGGAAACAATATTTTCTACCGCATCATAAAGAAGCATTTAATAAAGTAGCACCAACACTACTTCAAGAACTAGAATATGCATCAGATAATACGTGGTAGTAATTACCCTGATCATCCTTTGATTGCATTAATTTTTTTCGAAAATTCAACGGCTAAATCAAATGTTGGTGCTAATTGATGTAGAACACCTATATGTTCGCGCGCTAAATCAATCTTACCTAATTGATATGATGCTTGAGCAAGATACCATTGTATGCGCCAATGAGGGAATCCAAAAGCTTGTACCGCTTTTAATTCATCATATGCTCTTTGCAGTGATCCTTCATGCATTAACATAAGTGCACGCCAAAAACGATAAAATAATCCTGGACCTCCTACAGGTTTATTTGCTAATTTTTCAATAATGACGCGATCAGCACCGCCTGCCGATGCAATAATATTTTCAAAATGCAGTAGTAGCTCTATATCATCTACTTCTTGCGTTGCTAATCTACTTACCGTTAATGCTTCGAGAAAAGAAGAAATGATAATGCCGGTAGATCGTGGAAAAGCTATCATTACATCACCATACACAACAATGTAGTAATCGGGATTTATTTCATATAAGGCATTTTGCACTTGATCAACCGAAGGATAATTTGGCACACCACGGTCTAATCCATCAGATGCACGAAAAGATACAAGATTATCTATGAGAATAATTGCTTCTTTCATGCCATTTTTTTTAATTAACATAAGTTCTGGTAAAATTGGTGTAACGGTGTTATTATCGCCCGAATCATCAGGACTACAATTACCATCTAACCAAAATATTAACCTACCTATACGGCGAGTATCTTTAATAATCCCTGATAGCATTTTTCGTGCATCACCAGAAGATACTTTTATTTTTTGTTTATTTTTAAATCCATTAACTGCTGATCTACATACGTTTGATTCAATTTCAAACGTATGTACTTGTGTCATGATTCTTGATGCTACAGCAGCAATATCATCCAGATTATTACCAATTCCTATGAAAATTTTTGCAGCAAACATTGATTGAATCATCTTCAAAAAATCAACGCGCATATCGTTATTGTTCTTCACCTGTGCAAGTACTAATTGTTTTAAATTAGTATCGTGCATGCTGGCAACATAGTGTTGTGCGTCAATTTGTATTAAGAAAAATGCTATATTTAATCCCAGATATATTCTTTTCATACTATTTTTTCTCGATCAGGCTGCTCTTAAATTGTTCAATGCCTCATCAAAAGCACTGCACCATACGTTCCACAGTTTTTCTTCAGAGGTTGTTGTATTGACCATGCTGTCGCGTAAAATGTTTTTAGCTTGGGCTGCAAGGAAAGAATAATCTTGGATGCTTTCTTTTTTTGCACTAACAATAATATTGGCTAGCAGAAGATATTGCGTAGTATTGATAGCTATCTCATTGAAGAGCAGTTTTTTTAATATATGAACAAACTTTTCTTGATACCAGCCGTCATAATGATATGCCCAGAAGGCTTCGTGTGATCCAAAAATGTGGCGCAGTACATATTGTTTTTGTTCATAAGAATATTCTGGACTTTGCATAAGTTGCATGCTTCGCTTAAAATCTGGTGTTTCTATCGTAAGCACCCCACCAACTTTAAGCGCATGGTGCCAACTGCAAAGTAGCGCAAGGGCCATTTGACGATCAAAGTGTTCAAAGAAGTGATGTGAGCGAATCTCATCAATGCTATTTTGCGGTAATTTAAGCTCACGTATGTTTGCATAAATATCTGCTCCTGCAGTAGCCTGCACCGTGTGATTGGCAGGTGGATAGTCAATATTTATGTATCCTGCAAAATGATTTTCTCCACAACCTAAATGAAGCCTAAGTGGCTGGTCTTCTTGCCAAAGACCAGCCACTTTTAGTTGTGCACAAAGATCTTTGTTGGTATCAAGCGTAATTATTGCTTTTCTTGTTTCAAGATGATCCACAGGAGCATAATTGAGCGGCAAGTCGATACTATATAAAAAAGAGATAGTGCTCGTGAATAAAATAATATTTAAAATTTTCTTCATCTAATCTCCTGCTTTTCTTGATGCGATTTGTAGCGTGCATAAATTTTTGCAGGTGGATATTGACTAGTAAGTTCTTCCGGCACACAATACTCAACCGGCAACGTTTTTGTTGGCACATTATCAATAAAATAGCGATTTAAATGACTTTCATCATGCCAGAGGGCAATGTACCCTTTTTCAAGATCAGTTCTAATATTCTTAATGTTCGTTGCAAGTAAGCGCAAAAATTCTGCTTGTGTGCCGCCATACAAACCACCAGCAAAATATACATTCCCTTCATTTCGCGCAACATAGGCGGTTGATCGCGGATTGGTATCATACGTTCCACGATTGCCATTAGCATAACCAGGATGAGTAGTACCAACCCGATCGCTTAATATTTCGGTGCCAATAGGTCTGACAAATAACATATCTGCATCAATAGCAAACATATAATCGCGATCTGCAAACACTGCTTTGTTATTATAATATGCTTCAAAACGCATCATGGTATCGTACGGCCATCCTAGTCGTTTTTGAAATACTTTAATGGTCTGTGCATTTTCTTCGATCTGCCCATCAGTAAAAATATAGAATTTTACATCATGACCTGGCAATAAAATGTTCCGCGCAGAATCGATCAGTGGTTTTACAAAACGAGTATATTTTCCCGTAGCCATCACACAAAAACCTATTTTATAAACGGTCTCATTTGAAATAGTTTTTTTGTAATTGCTGCGATTTAGTTCAGGTTGGGCAGCAAGCCGGTTATATTTACGTCCTTGCCGAATCCGATATTCACACAACCTTTGCAACTCAGCATCAACTTTATTGTCATTTAATTCTGTTTCAATGTTATAGACATAGAGTACTTGCGGTATAAATCGACTATGGAATCCAGCCATCTCAAGCATCGGGAACATATAAGCTTGATCTGCAGTAGAAGTAAAGAATGCATTATTATACATAAGATCTTCTTTTGCAATCAATTGAAATAACCATGCATAATAGGTTTTTAGATGTGATGTATGCCAAACATATTGTCGAAATGTATTTCGCTCAATAACATCATTTGGTATAGCTCGATATGATGAAACATTATTCGTAGGATGATGGGTAAATTGTCCATAGGTCATCCATACATTTTTATCTTGATATACTGCTGCAATATATGAAAGCACACCAGGATGCGAAAGCCAATCATCACCATCAACTTCGATAACAACTTCTTGTGGGTTTAATGAATGAATTATTTGATACATATTTGCAAGTTTTAACTTACGTTCATTATTACGTATAAGCGTAATTTTATTCTGTAGTTTATTGCTCTCTATATATTCTTGAACCAATTGAGCTGTACCATCAGTGGATGCATCATCTATATAAATAACGCGAAAATGTGGATAGGTTTGCGCCTTTATTGAATCAAGATTTCTGCTAAACCATGCTTTATTATTATAAGAGGGGATCACCACAACTAATTGAGGATTTTGCATTTCATATTTTATATTTTGTTGCTGTACTGAAACGGCAAGAATATTATTCATTAAAAACAAGAAACTCAAAGATCCAAAAAAAACCTGCTTCAATCTACTCAAAATCTTCATCCGCAACTCTCCTTTATTTTTTTATTTGATTCCCGCGTAGAGGAGCATATCGTCTCCCCTGCTTTATCAATGACTCACATTTAATTTGCAAATCACTATCGACTTTAAAATCATTAAGTGGCGTGTCCATGTTGTAGATGTATAAAATATCTTTAATAAATCTGCTATGTAGCCCGGCCATTTCAAGCATTGGGTACATGTATGCTTGATCGGCGGTGGAACGATAAAATGCACCATTATGCATTAAATCTTTTTGATCAATTTTTTTGAATAACCAGACATAATAGGTCTTTAAGTGTGAGGTACTCCAGGGATACGAGCGAAAGCTGTTGCTCGCGACTACTTCACGTGGTACGTTATGCGTTCTTCCCACTTCCTGAGAAGGATGCATAATAAATTGACCATAGGTTAGCCAGATGCGAGGATCTTGATATACCTGATTAAGTTTGCCAAGTACATTATTGTGCGCCAATGTATCATCACCATCAACTTCAACCACTATTGAATGATCCGGTAACGTTCGTATACCATGATACATGTTATACAATTTAAGCCGGCGCTCCTGATTACGTACTAAGGTAATTTTATCGTGCAACTTATGCTCATCAATATAGTCCTGCACCAAGTCAGGAGTACCATCAGTTGAGGCATCATCAATATATAACACATGAAAATGCACGTATTGTTGACCTACAATAGAATCAAGATTTTCGCGATAATACGCTTTATTATTATATGATGGTACGACAACAACAAAGTGGTTAGTACGCTCTATAACCCGCGTATCTATTCCATAGCTATTATTAAAAAATAATAAGCAACTACCTATAATACTAATTATTAACCGCACAATTTTTTTCATTACTTGTTGTTGCGATAAAAGCATTATGATCCTTTCTGACTCATATCTTCGGAAAGATCATCAGAAAGTCTTTGATATGCTGGCTTATTACGAATCATTGCTTCACAACTGCGTTGCAGCATCATATGCACTTTATTATCATTAAGCGGATTTGCCATATTATATACATAAAGCACTTCCTCTATAAACCGACTATGATTGCCGGACATCTCAAGTAATGGAAACATAAATGCTTGATCCCAAGTGACTTGAAAGAATTTATTATCAAGATAGAGCAAATCATCGCGCACAATCTTTTTGAAAAGCCAGGTCCTAAAAGTTCGCAAATGTGAAGTAGTCCATGCATGTGTACGATACGTATGATTATTAATTACTTCTTCTGGCAATGCGTGATAATCACTGATTTCAGCATAGGGATAATTTGTGAATTGACCGTATGTCATCCAAACTTTTTGGTCTTGGTATAGCATGTTCAATTTAGTGAGAACCTGCCCATTATAAAGCCAATCATCACCATCTACGAGCAATATAATTGCATCATCAGGACAGCTTTGTATTGCATTATAAATATTTTCTAACGCGCCAACTCGCTCTTTATTTTTAATAATGGTGATCTTATCTTTTTTATTAGTTCTCAAAACATGTCGCTCAACAAATGCACCGGTTTGATCGGGTGAGGCATCATCAATATAAATAACATGATAGTTTGAATAATCTTGATAGAGTAGTGAATCTACATTGCGTTTATACCAACGAGCATTATTAAACGAGGGGGTAATAATAATAAATTGTTGCTGGCGGATATTATTTTTTTCAGTATGCGCAGGTTTCACCAATGCTTCTGCTGGTTGGCGTTGAGTAAACTGAGGGTCATAAAAATAAACATATGCGTCATTATTGAGTTCATAAATTTTCTCAAGATTAATCTTTAATCGTTGATTATAATTTGTTAACAGGTTAGATCGCATTATTTTTTGTACTGGTTTCTTATCGTTGCCATTTATTCTTGAAAGTACAAGATTGATGGCTTTTGATTGAGAAAAACAGAGCCCTTGAGCAAGCATATTATTCTGTGCAAATGATTGCGCCAAACTGAGCGGATCATGGTAATCTAATACACTGCAGCTATTACTGATATCAGCTCGATTATAAATGGTTGTTTCAAATAATGGTGGATTATGCCAATCTCCATTAGTTGCTTTAAAATCCCATAAATAGATGTCCGCATCAATTTGTATGAGCGTCGGCAATGGATGGGGGGTCATTGTCGTTAAACTACGTTTTATATTTTTACCTAATGCTAAATAAAATGCGCAGGACTTTTTTTGATCGAGAGCACTGGCACAATTGCGCACATCAACATAATCTTTAAAAACGTTATCATCATACGCAAAAAAGAGATATTTATGTTCAGATTTCTCTAGCGCTTCAAGTAATAGGGGCTTAAAATTTCGTTGAGCACTGCTGTCTTGATTGATAAAATGTGCCTGTGGGAACGAACGCGCAACTTCTTGATAGGCAGCACTATATTCTTTACCGGAGGTTCGATAAATGACGTGCATCGTACCTACACCAATAACATAGCGCACCATTGATTCCAGTAATGTATATAACTGTAATGGTCGATCATCCGAAAAAATAATAACATCAACACGCGCGCTTTCTTCTGGCATCAACTCAGGAGTATTTGATGCGATTAATGACCCGCAAAATATTGAACTAAGCGAAAGGAATGAGAACAATAACCAAAAAATATTTTTTCTTTTGTAACGTAGTGCTCCTGCTATCATCTACATACCCTCTCTCTTAATAAACTCTGGTTTATAGTCACAATGCGGCGCTTTATTTACTAATCCATGAATTGGTTCTAGATTTATTTTGAATCCATCATTGAATATGGCGAGTAATTCTGCCGTTGTTTTCCATTGTTCATGACGATTGCCCGAAATGTTTACTAAATTAAGTGGCAAATTTACTATCTTGGACTGTTCAAAACAAAGACCATTTAGACTAAGATTAGCTGCACCGGCCCAATTGCCTTCAAGCGAATTTGGATGTACATAATTGATGCCACGAATATAACGCTCGATATCTGCTTTACGATAAATGGTCATATCAACTGTATTAGGATAAATCCAATCACCGCGACCAGAAGAAAAACGCCATTGATATATGTTTGGTTTAACTTGAGTCAATGGTGGCACGCCGGTTATTATATGTAACGAGTAGCATTCAGTGATATTCTTACCCAATCGCAAATAAAATCCGTAGGATCTTGTCTCATCAAGTACTTGTGCACAATAGCTCAAATCAACAAAATCTTTACCGATGATATCATCAACTGCATAAATAATATGAGCATGTGGCGAACTAAATGTCGCATGCACTGTTAATGGCCTAAAATCATTCCGTGGATTAGTACCTTGTTGCATAAATGCTATGTTGGAAAATACGCGCTTCACTTCTTCATATCCGGCTTGATAACCTTCAGTACTTGCACGATAAATGACGCTTATTGTTCCCACACCTATAAAATATTTTTTGATTGATTCTAAAAGCGCGTAGAGTTGCAAAGGCCGATCAAATGAAAATATAACCATATCTACCAGCAAAGTCGTTTCAGATTTATGCTCTGTTACGTTATTATCGACAATATGCTCAATAGCAGAAGAAAATTTTTGTGAACATAAGCCATGAGTACCAAGGAGCAATAAAAAAATTGCCCATTTTTTGATTGTGTTTGCGCTTGCTTCCATTACTGCTCCTTAACCTTTATAGTACGTGATCCTTACTACTCGTTTCCTGCTCATCGGCTATGCGATCATACTTTGGTAGTCGTCGAATAACCTCGCCAAGTTTATGCTGCAAAATAGGATTTACATTTTGGTCATTAATGGGATTGGCAACGTTATAGATATAGAGCACATCCTGTATACAGCGAATGCGCTCTCGGGCCATTTCAAGCATTGGAAACATTAATGCCTGATCCCACGTCATTGAAAAAAAATTACCATTAATTTGAAGATCTTCTGGCTTGATTTTTTTAAATAGCCATGCATAACAGGTACGAAGGTGAGAAGCTATCCATGGGTATTCGCGAAAGGCATTCTGCTCAATCACTGATGGCGGATATGCATGACATTTTCCTACTTCATTAGTGGGGAAAATTGAGAATTGACCATACGTAAGCCAAACATTTTCGCGACTATAAATAGTATTAAGCACGGAGAGTACCTGCGGATTAGAAAACCAATCATCACCATCAAGCATTGCAACTATTTCGTCATCGCCGCAATGATCATGCACCGCATTATAGATATTTTTTAATGCGCCAGCGCGTTCTTTATTACGAATTAAGGTGACTATCCGAGATTGATTACGATCTTTTATATAATGCTCAACCAAAGATCCGGTTTCATCAGATGAGGCATCATCGATGTAAATCACGCGAAAGTAGGGATATTGTTGTGCAAAGATTGAATCAAGATTGCGCATATACCAGGCTTGATTATTGTATGATGCAACAACAATAACAAACTTTTTGTAACTATGATTAAGTAGTTCTTGTTCCGGCAAGAGCGAGAATAAACTAATACTAATCAGCACAATTGCATATAAAATTGTGCGTAACTGCTTCATCATCTATCTGCTCCTTTTTACATTCTACGTCATACTACAATGAGGTGGTACAAATGCACTCGAGAGGCCTATATACTGCTTTTTACTACGTATTACTCCACGTAAATATCCTTGCATCCAAGCATTCACTTTAAAATCATTGCGTACATTATCGATGTTATAGATATATAAAATATCAGGAATAAAATAGCTATGTCTCCCGGCCATTTCGAGCATTGGAAGCATAAATGCCTGATCCCAGGTCATCATATAAAATTTATTTTGATATAGTAAATCTTCTTTTTTAATACGTTTGAAAAGCCAAACATACCATGTGCGCAGTGCTGATGAGGTCCATTCACTTGCACGATAATTGCCGTTATTAATGACGGATTGTTCAATCTGTTTGTAACCAAGTTCCCAACCATACTGATTGGTTGGATACATTTTGAATTGGCCATACGTCAACCAAATATTTGGATCTTGATACACTTTATTTAATACTTCAAGCACACGATTATGCGCAAACCAATCATCTCCATCAAGTTCTATTGCTATGCTGGTATCTGCTGACTGATGCACAGCATTATAAATATTACCCAGACCGCCAACGCGCTCTTTATTACTAATAATTTTTACATGCTCTGCTTTACCCTGTTCATGCACGTATTGTTCAACCAATTGAGCAGTACCATCCGACGATGCATCATCTAGATAAATCACTGAATAGTTCTTATACGTTTGTTCGAAAATCGAACTTAAATTTTTGATATACCAATCTTTGTTGTTAAACGATGGCACAATAATCACAAAATGTTTTTCTTGTTTTGCTATCGTTTGTTCTAACGATTTACACAGCGCAAGTTCATCATATTGTTGCACTACCTGTTGTACTGCAGCACCAACGTGATTAATACACAAAAACCCACATGTTATAAATAACTGTTTAATGTTACCTGCTACTATTTTCATGAGATATCTTTCATGCAAGAACTATCTAATGCCGCATATGGCAAACGTGATCGTATGATTTTTTCGCACACTATTTGACGTGAACGATTGACTTTATCATCGTTGATTGGAGTTTCTCGATTATAAATATACAGCACCTCGGGGATCATGATTGCATGATTTCTTGCCATTTCAAGCATAGGAAACATAAAGGCCATATCCCAGGTCATATCAAAAAATTTGTGGTGATACTTTAAGTCATCAACCTTTATTTTTTTAAATAATCCGGCATAAAAAGTACGTAGATGTGATGCAAACCAATAATGTTTGCGATAAAGATTTTGCATAACAATATGTGCTGGATAGGTATCAGTACCACCACGCACACCAGTTGGGTACTCTTGATAGGTACCGTAGGTGAGCCAGGCATGTTGTGTAGTATACACTTGATTGAGTATTGAAAGTACTTGATTAGTCGCTAACCAATCATCACCATCAAGTGTTACAATAACGGTCTTATCTGCTGTGTTTATCACCGCATTATAAATATTTTCGAGCGCACCGATCCGCGCAGTATTTTTAATAACCTGAACACGATGTTGTTGATTTTTTTCCTGAACATATTTCTCAACTAAATTTCCCGTGTTGTCGCTCGATGCATCATCAATATAGATTATTTTATAATGTGGGTAGTTTTGGTTGAATACGGAATCGAGATTTTTTTGATACCACAATGCATTATTATAGGAAGGTATAACAATACAAAATTCTTTATTTTCTAATGAACTTACTTGAAAAATTGAATCTTGTTGCACAAAAGTTTGCAAACAGGAAACGGGTGAAATAGCACTTATAATAAGTATTATTATTGAACTAATAATAGTTGATCGTCGAAGCTCATGCATCACTACGTCTCCTCGAAATGGCGTCTCAATATCCTTTTTTTATATCTGACACTTAAACTAGTGTACACACGTAAATGGAAGTGATCAATACCCCACATGAGATTCACTTGAAAATTTTATGTAGCCATTATATCTTTACAAATGTGATTCAAAAGTTTGTGTATTTCAAAAAAAGAGGGAGTACGTATGTATCATAAAATCTCATTGCTCACCATGATGGTCGCAGGCATACTTTCTATACATGCTGATAACACATTACCAAAATATGTAATGCAGCCGGATTCAAAAATATTTGTTGCCGGCCATAATGGGCTTGTAGGCTCTGCTCTTATTCGCAGACTTAATGAACTTGGTTTTAAGAATATTATTACGCGCACGTCAAAAGAACTTGATTTACGTAATCAAGCACAAACCGATCAATTTTTCAAAATCGAAAAACCAGAATTTGTATTTCTCGCTGCAGCAAAAGTAGGTGGTATCAAAGCAAACTACACATACCCGGCAGAGTTTATTTACAACAACTTGATGATTGAAGCAAATGTGATACATGCATCGTATCAACATGGTGTAAAAAAATTGTTACTTCTAGGATCTTCGTGCATTTACCCTCGCGATTGCCCGCAACCAATGCGTGAAGAATACTTGCTTACCGGCCCATTAGAAATAACCAATGAAGCCTATGCAGTTGCCAAAATCGCCGGACTCAAGTTAGTCGAATATTACAATAAACAATTTGGTACGAATTATATTTCCTGCATGCCGACCAATCTTTATGGTCCTGGAGATAATTTTAACTTAGAAACGTCACATGTGCTGCCAGCACTTATTCGTAAATTTTGCGCTGCTACAGACACCAAAGAACCATCTGTTCCATTATGGGGAAGTGGTAGCGCCCGTCGTGAATTTTTGTATATCGATGATTTAGCCGATGCTTGCGTATTTTTAATGCAAAATTATGTGGGAGACACGCACGTAAATGTTGGCACTGGCAGTGACATAACTATTGATGGCGTTGCACGAATTATTAAACAAGAAAGCGGCTTTACTGGTGAAATTAAATATGATCGCACCACCGCAGATGGGACTCCACAAAAATTACTTGATGTAACAATGCTCAAGAATCTTGGCTGGACTGCTAAAACAAGCCTAGAAGAAGGGATTAAAAAGACTATTGCTTGGTACAAAGAACACGTATCAACACGTGAAACAACATGTCAAACACATTAATTCCTGTTTACACCTTATTATTTTTTTTATTGATCAATCAAAATATAGCATTACAGGCATTGCGCTATACCAGTAATATTGATCGATCAATAGCGCCGATTAATCTGAGAATATTACCGGCACCATATAATAATTTAACTACACTCAAGCCGCCCAAACTTAATGGGCGGCTTGATGCCGTACATCGCGCGCAACTGATTAATCTCATACACCAGATAAAACCAAAAAATATTCTTGATATAAGTTGCGATGCATCACTTGCCGCTATTTATATCGCAACAATGACATCAAAAGATACGCTCATTTATGCAATCAATAATGATCAAACACCAGAATCAACTGAACAATGGTTATCAAATATCATCCATCATAAGCTTATAGATCGTCTAATAGTACTTGATGATAGTACCATAGCAGAACTTTCAACAGGTACAACTCAATTTGATCTCATCTATCTGCACGAGTTAGAATCAGATGAACAACTATACGCCGCGCTTAATTTCTGGGACACAAAACTATCATCGCATGGTGTGCTTTGTGGTAATAATGATTTTCTAAAATCTGATTACTCACGTACTAAATTCATAGAATATACAAAAAACTTAGGTTATTCGATCCAGATTACTGAAATGTCTTTTTGGCGATTAATAAAAATATAAGCACTATAATAATTAAACTTTTATTTTATAAAAATTATAAAAAAGCCTTTAAACTACATAATAAATTTGCAAAGACTGCTAACTTTTGTAATCTTATAATAAAAATATATTAATCTCTTACCGAAAAGATCATCATGCAAAAATACCTCCGCTATAGTGCATTTGCAATTGCATTTGCAACTGCTGCCTTTATTGTTTATCACTATCAAACGCCATCGAGCGTTGCTCACGTTGAAATATTGCCAACATTTTACGGTGATATAATCATAACCGAGCCGGTGCTCGTTGACCTTATAGCACATCCTGCAATGCAACGCTTAAAAAAAGTTCGTCAGTATGGCACATGTCATTTTGTGAAAGAACTTAATCTTACTGAATACACGCGTTGGGAACACTCAATTGGGGTATTTTCGCTCCTTCACAAATATGGTGCACCACTTAAAGAACAAATTGCCGGACTACTGCATGATGTTTCACACACCGTCTTTTCACATGTTGGTGATTTTATTTTTAATCATCACTCTCATCACAGTTCATATCAAGATGACATACATAGCTGGTACTTAGTTGAATCAGGTATTAGTAAAGTACTTGAAAAACATGGTTTTACCGTACAAGATGTTTTGCATAAAAAAGGGGACTTTCCCGCACTTGAATGTGATCTTCCTGATGTGTGTGCCGATCGACTGGAGTACAATCTTCAGGGCGGTGTACTCTACGGCTTGATTGATTCGCGCGATGTACCAACTATCATTGATCACACGCATTTTGAAGATAGAAAATGGATATTCTCAGATGCTGAATCTGCAAAAAAAATAGCATTAGTTTCGCTCCATTTAAGTTCACATCTTTGGGGAAGTGCTGAGAATAATGTGATTTACACCTGGACTTCTCAAGCACTGCAACGCATGATTGATATTGGTGAAATCACTATGCATGATATTCATTTTGGTACTGATGATGATATGTGGGAAAAAATGAAGAAAAGTAGTGATGCATGGGTGCGCACAATTCCTGAAAAGATTGTACATCCCTACCATTACTATTCAGAAGGCAACACACAAGATTATTCTAAGAAGTTTGTAAGTAAATTTCGTGGCATAAACCCACTTATTAAAACTGAATCTGGTCTTAAACGCTTAACTGAAATTGATCCATCGTATAAACAAGAATATGATAATGTACGAGCGATCATGCATCATGGATGGCATATCACGTATCTGGAATCACACAATAATCAATTGTGTTAGAAATAAGTTAATAACGTTAATCCAGAAAATATTATTGCATAAAAAGCCCGATCGCCCTGAGCGAAGTCGAATGTGCGATCGAATAAAACCGGTGGTGGTGCCTGCATAGCAGTTTCTTCCTGGTGCACGTAAATTACATGTGGTCGAATCTCCACCGGTATACATATCGGTAAAAGTAAGCGCACTTATAATCATCATTCGATCGTGCGTGTACATGCTGCATGTGTTTCCTGCTCTTGAATTAATTCAAGAGCCAACCATAAAATTTACAAATCAGGCACCAATGAACGTTGTATTATTGCACAATGCATCACAAACGAGGGAAAGTATAGCTTGAGAAATAAGAAAGCGCAATGGTTTCGTATTGTCAATTACTCTTAACAGGTAGATACAAAACTCTACTATGTTCCCGCAAAGCTTGACGGATTTTGCTCATTTCAATTACGCGATTTTCATAGACCTTATCGATATTCTTAATAACTATTTGATACTTTTCACAATGATGAATAAATTGTTTAACTATTAAAGTATTAATCACATAAATGGCATAATGTAATGCAGTCTTGTTTTTATTATCTTTCAGTATAAGTAAGGTACCTGGATCTTCAGGGAAATTCAGTAATAAATCTATAATTTGTCGATATGGGTGCATTATATACTTTGCTCGTAAATTATTAATATTTCGTCCCAAAAGTGCATTAGCACAACCAATGACTGCCGCATGTAATGGCGTTTGTCCATCATGATCTTGCAAAAAGCGATTTGCTTTTCGTTTTAATAATAATTTTACTATATCCTCTTTACCGTGATATGCAGCAATATGCAGGAGCGTTTTCTGAGTTTCGGTTGATTGTTGATCTATTGATGCTCCACCATTAAGAAAATTCTTTAATGTTTTACAATCACCTTGCCGTGCCGCCTGATAGAGTGTGATTGAAAATACATTTAGCTGTAACAGAGTAATAAAAGTAACAAAAGCTATAATACCTTTCATATATCGCCAATATCGCCAAAAATATCGCCAAAAAAAAATTTATCTATCTCTTTATTTTGTTCTAATCGATATTGAAGATCAATTTTATTTTCTTTAAGCACTTGTAATGATGTCTGATTACTGTTATTAACAATATTGGTCAAAGCGTCATGATGATATAAAACTTTTACTAAAAAAAAATTACTGCCACCTATTGCGTAATGCAATGCAGTATTGCCATCATTATCCTTACTATTTATTATATTTTTATCTTTTGCAGTTAGCAGTCTTACTATTTGTCGAGCTGATTTTTCTAATCTGATATATTCGTCACCGGGAAGATTATTTTTTTCCATTTTATCTAAATAATGTATAACCAGATAATGTAGCGGTGTTCGCCCTTCTCTATCTCGTACATCTACCGGAACATTTCGCTCGCACAAAAATTTTACCGTTTCATAATTTAATCCTGCTGCGGCAAAATGAAGTGGTGTGAATAAATGAGGCCAGGTACATTCTGTCGTGCTTTTATGCTCTTCATCAATAAGTTTTCGCAACTCATCAGCGCTACCGTACCGTGCTACATGATATACGTTAGTGCTCAATAAGTTACTCGAGCTCATAAATAGTACTAAATAGACAATTTTATTCATGATTTCGCTCTAACAACCAAAAAACTATTGTTGCTAAAAGCGCCATTATACTTCCAAATAAAAATGGCGCACTCACACCAATCCGTTTCCATAAAATACCAGCAATAATAGAAGCAAGCATCTGACATATACCTTGCACTGCGTCATAAAAACCAAATGCGGTGCCAGCTTTATAAGTAGTTACTAAAAATGATACGTACGTCTTTGCAACACTGTTCGTAAATGCCATGTATGCACCATATCCAATGTATAAAAACCATACAAATACCGGCATGGTATTGATGCCAAACAAAAAATATACGAGCGAGAATAATAAAAAGCCACCCATTAATACGCGTTTAAGATGAAATCGATCGGCAATAATGCCCGCAGGTATTGCAAAAATTGCATAGCTCACATTACCAAGTGCATAAACCAATATTGTTTGTATGACACTCATCCCTAAAGACCGTGCACGTAATATCATAAATACTTCTGCACTATTTCCGAGCGCAAACAACGCACTTACGAGCAAAAAACGAAGATACGGTTGGTCCATGACACGAATAGATAAATTAATTTTCTCAATTGGCTCAACAATGCGCGCTTGATCAGAAACAAATATAAGAAATATAATTAATCCAATTACTGCGGGTATGACCGCTATAAAAAAAATGCTTCTAAAATCAAACCTTAAAAAATATAAAAGAAACACGGCAATAAGTGGGCCGAGCACTGCTCCTGCAGTATCGAGTGCTTGATCAATACCAAATGCAATACCACGCTGAGCATGCTCCGAACTTTCGGTAACCAGTGCAGCCTTAGCCCCAGCACGCACTCCTTTGCCGAATCGATCAAAAAATCTACCTAAGAAAACAGTTGGCCACTGATGTGCATAGCCAAATAATATTTTTGCTACTGATGAAAGAGTATAACCTATGGCAACAATTGGCTTGCGACGACCAACTTTATCAGAGATATAGCCAGAAAGAATGCGGAGTGTATAAGAAGTAAATACTGCAACACCTTCTATGAGTCCAACAATCTCAACCGAAGCACCAAGTGTGGTAGTTAAGAATAAGGGCAAGATGGGATAAATCATCTCAGATGACATGTCATTAAAAAAACTTGCAATGCCCATTACCCAAATATTTTTGGATACGACATTCAACCATTTAAAAGAAAGTTTCATAGTACGTCCCCCTACTTAATTTATTTTAGCGTAGGTATGAACTAAATAGAAAGATATATTAGAAAGAGATTGGGTTATCAATAAAGAATTTGGCTGCTGAGCCAGCTTTTTTAATTAAATATTGTGATTTTTCAAGTTTATTAACTTCACGTTTTGCAAGAATTTTGTACCCCGCTCGCGCACCAATCAAAGCACCAGCAAGCGATGCAATAGTATTACTATTTCCAGGAGTATCGATACAAAGTTTAAGAGCATTATGAATATTATTCGGTGAGATAAGCATGCAATATGTAGCAGCAGCAAGAGCATCATCGGCAGAATAACCTAAAAATTGTTTAAACACTTCCTGCGATTCAGTTTTATCTTGAGCATGCTTCATCACAATAGATAGTTTTGTTGCCACTTCAGGATGATCTTTTGCCGCATCGATCATCTTTTCTACAATCAATTCAGGGTCAAAACCACGAATAGCATAGATAATACCGGTAACCATGGCAGCACAAGCGCCAAGAGCATTAGGATGCCGATGCGAAAGAAGTGATTGATCAACAGCAAGTCGTTGTGCTTTTTCTAACTGATCACAAAACACATATCCTATTGGTGCCACGCGCACTAATGAACCTGTACCATTCTCAAGTGCAATATTATTACTACCAGTCCCACAAGCCCACCACTCTTTACCAAATGTATCTCGTCCTGCACGAAATCGTCGTTCCAGTTCTTGACCACTGGTTATGCAGGTTTGATCCGGACTGCGCTCAGCACATAGTCCACCGTCGGGGTCATGAGACCATAAAACAAATAGCTTAGCAAGATGCGCCATTGAAGTATCATTATCCCATTTATGTTTGCGATTTTTTATGGCTGTTCTAAGAACTAAAATAGCTAGTTGTGTATCCGAAGTATACGGAAGAATGGGCTTAGTAGTTTCAGAATTCCATAATTGATTTTTTGGAATATCTTTAATACGACTAATACCATGAGGATAATTTACGGTAATATCCTGTGATGCTAATAGCTTCGTAATCTTGCCCATAGCATCACCTAATGCTAAAGAAACAAATGAACCTGTAATGCGATCATTTATAACAACATTGAAGGATGGCGTCTTTGATGCACTGCTATAACTCACAATGAGACTCATAATTATGAGATAATTAATCAATTTTCGCACCACAAATACCACGATCCAGCTCCAAATCTATTAATATGATCTAATTTTTCTATATCATGCTCTATAATTAGAGCCTAACAAATGAGGCCCTAAAGTCAAAAGCAAACCATATTATCTCTTTTGAGGCTCGAATACTAGCATAACATTCGGATGCTTTGATAAATACTTTTGTCTAAACTCATTTTCCGTTTCTTTGAATTGATTATTATAGACCTCTACACGTTCAAGATTAGGGACTATATCAAAGATAGTACTCGGCAATTCAACAATTTCATTGTTATGTATGCGTATTTGTTTTAATTTTTTAAGATCCTTAAAAAGGTCTGCGGGTAACGTGGTTAACTTATTGAAATCCAAATATATCTCTTGGACGTTGGGAAAATATTTAAACGGCTGTTTGTATAACCACGGATCATTGCTCGCAATATTGTTATTATTTAAGATTATGACGCTTATGAGTTCCGGATTTTCAATGCGCTCGACACCACCAAGACTGGTAATCGATGTACCGCCTAAGTTTAATATGCTCATCGGTGAAGCTGTTTTTAAGGCATCACGCGCACCTTTTCGCACGGCACTCTGTCCCCAAAGATCAACATATTCACCCAATGTGCCGGTATAAACACCCACTTTTTCTAATGAAAATA
>CAYPYR010000003.1:0-30830 GCA_964415095.1 uncultured Pseudomonadota bacterium
AATTGATTTTACTGTTTTTTGTAGTAGACTTTTACCTGCATTAAGATAGTAATGTGTCAATCACCTCTAAATCGCAATTGTGAGTAAGTAGCATGGTACATGAAACAACGATAGAACAAATAAAAAATATTGGCCATCAATGGCAGCTACTAAAAACTGAAGTCGAAAAAAGTATTGTTGGTCAACATCAAATCGTCGATCGTATTTTTATCGGTCTTATTTCAAACGGTCACATACTACTTGAAGGTCTTCCCGGTCTTGCAAAAACTACCTTGGTAAAAACTATTGCACAAGCAGTCGGTGTTGATTTTTCCCGCATACAATTTACTCCCGATTTATTACCCAGTGATTTAGTTGGAACATTAATCTATAATCCGAAAACACAAGAATTTCAGACCCGCAAGGGACCAATTTTTGCAAATCTCGTACTTGCTGATGAAATTAACCGCGCTCCAGCAAAAGTACAATCCGCACTGCTTGAGGCTATGCAAGAACATCAAGTTACTATTGGTGAAAATACGTTTAAACTTGATGATCCATTTTTAGTACTTGCTACGCAAAACCCGATTGAACAAGAAGGTACGTATCGATTACCAGAAGCGCAAGTTGATCGCTTCATGTTTAAATTGTTACTTACCTATCCGAGCATGCAAGAAGAAAAAGCGGTCATCCAGAAAGTGTTCAATCCGCATCACACGCAGCAAGTGATGACCAAAGAAACGATTTTGGAAAGTAGAACATTACTTAATCAAGTCTATGTTGACGATAAGGTAGTTGATTACATTTTGCGTTTGGTATTTGCAACACGTAATACAAAAGATTATCATCTTGCTCAACTTGCACCACTTATTGAACATGGCGCATCGCCGCGTGCAACATTAACATTGCACCTTGCTGCACGTGCACACGCACTACTTAAACGCCGCCATTTTGTTATCCCGGATGATGTGAAAGCGATTGCACGCGATACACTTGCTCATCGCATTCTGCTCACCTACGCTGCAGAGGCAGATCACGTGAGTAGTAGCACAATTATTGAGAAAATCATTGAACACATCCCATCCCCATAATGCATACAAAATTAGAAACAAACGTTTTTCCCTTGACATTGGTATGCAAAAAAAATTACCTTCTCAGACAACTTGTTTAGAGAAAGGGAACCTGTGAAGCAACCATTGTGGATTCTGAATAGCGCATTACTCATAATATTATTTGGCGCCCTTTTTTCAATTTTTGTATTGATGGTACGTACCCCACTACAACCTTCGGGAACCACTATAAAAAAAGAAAAAAAAGAAACAACTCCTATCCCGGTTGAAAAAATTTATATGAATGATTTGTTTGATACTTATGTACCAGAAGTAGAAGTAAAGCCAGAGCAATTATCCAAGCTACCCACTGTTCCGGCAGGCCCTGCACCGATAACGCCATTAATGCCTAAAGCGACAATTCCAGAATTACTTCCTCAATTGGGAATTAAGTTGCGCGGTATTGTGCTTTCATCGCAAGCGCATCAAAGTGTTGTACTTATAGAAGATGAAACCGGCAAAGAATCACGCTACTTTCTCGGTGAAAAAATCAAAGATGGTCAACTAATTAAAATAGCTTCCGACTGTGTCATCTTGCTTCGTTCTAATGGTCAGCAAGATACCTATTTTTTACGCAGCCAATCGCAAAAAATAAACCCTGCGAATCCAAATCGTTGGAGCACTATTATTAAAAAAATAAATGCAACGCGCTACACGATTGACCGCGATCAAATACGAAAAGAAGTTGCGTCGTTCGGTCAACTTATTGAAGACCTCTCTATTACGACCGCATTTGATAATAGCACACCAATTGGTTTACGCGTGGGAGCACTTGATAAAAATAATATTGGTATAGCACTCGGGCTGCAAGAGCAAGATATTATAACTGCTATTGATAATATCCCATTAAGTACACTCGATGATCGCATAGCTGCTTTTTCTCGTTTGGAAAATGCCCAACTTAATGACCTTATAACAATAAAAATTTTACGTAATAATGCTGAAACTTCCATTTCATATAGCTTAAAATCAATCGCACAACCAGCAAAAGGATCAGGCGATAAAGTAGAGGCTGAAGATTTATTTAATTTAAGAGCATTGGATCCTCGTCAAACATTTGAGCAAGAGCATGCTCAAAAATTTGATGAGACTGCTCAAGAAATGCGCAAGCGTTTATTAGAAAATATGAGATTACAAAGAACAGATACTCGAGCTCGGTAACATTGGGATACACAAGATGATCGGAAAATTTCGAATATTTTTTATACCGCGAAAATTTCTTTGCCATCTCTTTGCTGTCTTCATAATTTTGATAGGACATTGCCTGATGGGTGAAAAGCCATCATTTGCCCGTTCAATGAAGGCGCGTCAAGGCATCAATAAAACGTTAAAAACAGCATTAAATGACGCACCTGCTGTAATTGCAACACAACAAGCAAAAGATATAAATACTCAAACAGCACTTCCTGTTGCACCTCCTGCTCCATCAACGTTAGTTGAAGCTGCGACTGAGAATAAACAACTACAACAAGTTATTACTACTCAACCGAGTGAACAAACAAAAGAAACACCTATTCAAACAGCTCCTCCTGCTACACCGCCTCAACAATCATCGTTACCAGAGACTACGTCTAATCAAAAGCCTAATACAGCACCGGCGGATGAAGAAGGATTTGCTGAAGAAATGAATGAGCCTGAAAAAAAAGCTCCTACAGCTGTTGTGCAAAAAACTAAGCATAAAAATAAATTTATACTGAATTTTGAGAATGTAGATCTTCTGAGCTTTGTCAAAGAAATGGCGGACCTCAAAAAAATCAATTTTATTCCGGCAAAAGAACTTGAAGGAAATAAGATTTCTTTGAACATTCGCAATCCGGTAACACTCGATAAAGCATGGTCAATCTTGCAAACGGTACTTCGTTCCGCAAACTTTGTCATGATTCAAGAAGGTAATGTTTGGAAAATAGCCCCTCGTGCCGGCGCTACCCATGAACCACTTACGTATATCGGGGTAAATCCTGACAACATTCCTAATTCAGATGTTATGGTTCGCTATATCGCGTTATTACAAAACCTAAAAGTTACTGATGATTCAATTCGTGGGTTGCTAGAAAGTATGCTTGGCGATCCTAAAACGTTGATCGCACAGCCCGATATTAATGCATTTATTATTGCGGATAGTGGTTATAACATTAAAGCAGCAATACGCGTATTGCGCGAACTTGATCAATCCGGAAAACCGGAAATGATCGAAGTGATTCGTTTGCAAGAATCAAATGCAGCACAAGTTAAATCAATACTTGATACATTAATCGGTAAATCTGACGAACAACATCCACTGGCTCAATTGCTCAGACGAAAAACAGATAATGTTGGGAGTTATTTTTCAAAAGGAACACGAATCGTTGCCGATGAACGAACCAATTCTTTGTACTTGCTTGGCGTGCAAGAATCTATAGCAAGAATTGAAGCATTCATTAAAGAAAATTTTGAGCGCCGACTTTTGAGTCAGGAAAATGTAGAATCGCCCCTGAAAGTATATGAACTGCAATATGCTGATGCTACACAAATTGCACAAATACTCACAGAGGCTATTGCACCACCAGATACTGAGCTTGGGCAAAAAGCAAGTCAATATGGCTATGTGCTTGGCGGCGTAAAATATTTCCGTAAAGGAATGAAGATTAAAGCCGATCCAGATGGCAACCGACTACTCGTATGGAGCGATGATCTTAATGATTGGAAATTACTCAAAAAAACAATAAAGAGTCTTGATATCCCACAGCCACAAGTTGCTATTGAAACGTTGATCATTAACGTAGTTTCGGATGATATGCGTGAAATGGGTGGTCAAGTCCGCAACAAAAAGCATGGTATGCTTGGTCGTGGCATTGACTTTCAGTCAACACCTATCCACTCAACCATATTTGAAAAAGATTTAGCGAATAATCCTATAAGTTTACTGGGGAATTTGATTCAAGGTTTAGCCGGTGGTGTTGGCCAAACATTACTTACGTTTGGCTGTGAATCAAATATTTGGGGAATTTTTAGAATATTAGATTCAATATCGAAACTATCAGTAGTCGCGCAACCTTTTCTTTCCATTGCGAATAAATATAAAGCTAATATTGTAATCGGTGACAGTAAACGTATTGTTTCAGCCACCACCGGCGATATCTCTGGTTTTGAAAGTATTGATGCATTAATTGATCTCAAAATTACGCCAAGAATCAATCTTGATGGCGTCATTGATCTAAAAATTGATTTGACCGACGATGATTTCTTGAACACGGCTGGTACTAATATGACCAAACGTAATTTGGTAACTAATGTGTCAGTTGCTGATGGACAAGTGCTCGTTATCGGTGGTTTTACCAGACTTCGCGTAAATGAGGCAACTACCAAAGTTCCTATATTGGGCGATATTCCTATTCTTGGATGGTTATTTAAAAACAAAGTTAAAGAAATTGTTAAAAACCATTTACTCATTTTTATGAGTCCTACCATTATTAGACCGCGTTCTAAACCAGGTGCAAATTTATATACCCAAATGAAACTGGATGAAGCGCGCTATTGGTATGATTCTGTAGTACCACCGGCAAAATCAAATGATCCACTTAATGATTGGTTCTTTGATTCAGCAGGCACTCGATTTGGTAAAAAGCTTGAAGACTTCTCAACGGGAAGATATCAACCAGTAACGGTTGATATGAAAAATGATCCCTATTATCGATCAAAAACTATTACGCAAGAAATTCTTGAAAAAGAGAATCCTAAAAAACCTGCTCCGCGAAAATCAACTGCCGTCGTTGCAGAGAATGACGCACAAAAAGTAATGAAGCTTAATCGTAAGAAACAACAAAGCGATCGTAGGATAGTAACGTGATACAACGCTTGTTCTTGCCTGAAAAACTATTTGGGGTGCGCTTATTGCCAGAGCGCATTATTGGCATAGCACTTGATAGAACGCTAGTGCATCTTGTAGAAGTACAAGCAACGCGTTCAAAAACAATTATTGAAGTTGCTTTATTTGAACCGATCACTGAAGGACCCGCAGAGACTTTTGCTAAGCGCGCAGCGATGGCATTAAAAAATATAATGTCGCGAATAACCACAAAACCGGACCAAATTCGCATAGCTATCCCGGCTACTTTTGTTGTTTTTAAAGAAATGAGTCTCCCATTTACTGATCGAGAAAAAATTCGTTCAGTGCTTGATTTTGAAATTGAACCATTATTACCCTTCCCACCAGCGGATGCTATTATTGATTTTATTATCACTAATGAGGGAAGTGGCGATAAAGATGCCCAGCTTCTTGTAGCAGCAATCCGTAGACATGATCTTGCTGAAATACTTGCTATCTATACGCAAGCAGGTATTGAACCAACAAATATAACCGTTGATCTGTTTGCGCTTCATAGCTTATATCAACAAATTCCTGAATATGCCGCAATTAAAGAAGGCTCTGCATTGGTTGATATGGGATCATTTTCATCACGCATTGCTTTTTTACAAAATGGAAAAATGAGAATAATCAGAACTTTTCCTAAGGGGCTCTATTCATTGGTACGCTCTATTAGTGAAGAAGCAAAAGTCTCTGAAGATGAAATAAAGAAAGCGCTGCAAAATGGTGCTTTAGCTCAAAAAGAGCAAACTGCTCTTAATGCGATCATTCAAAAGTATTTTATAAATTATCTCAATGATATTCAGTTTACGTTGAACTCTTTTAGCCTTACCCTCAAATTTTACGGGTCTATTAACAAGATACTATTTTCAGGACACGCAGCATCTATCAATGGATTCGATGCATTTGCCACCCAAGTACTTCAAACTTCGTGTGAATTTTTTGCGCCAGAGAAGTTGTTTCAACTACCTCAGATTACTAATAATGTGTCATCAATAGCACAATGGACTCCCTACACGCTTGCCATAGCAATTGCATTGCCAACAGAAAGCTACGATGCTTTTAACCTTCGACGACGAGAATTTGCACCCCCTTCCGATCCACTTATGCTTAAACAGCTCTATGCTGCATGCGCGCTTATTATTATAATGTTTAGCATTGTTGCCATATTTCAATATCTTGAAATTAGACGACTTTCTTCCGTTATTAACACTTTTGAACAAAAAGAACTTATTAAACTTAAAAAGTTAGTAAACGATCCACTCGATGAAACATTCAATAAAAGCATAAAAGATAAACTTGCTGCATCAAAACAACTTAAAAGTTTTGTTGCCAGTTTCAAAACTGAGCTCAATAATGAAGATGAAATATGGGGATACATTACTAAGCATGCAATAAATCCTCTAAAAATATTATATGATCTAACCAGAACCATAGATCGTGCAAGCTATAATATTGTGATTTCAAGCACAGAGATGAAGCGCGATGCAACACTAATCACTCTTGTGGAGGTTTCGCTTACGCTTCGTTCAAAAGAGCATGATGAAAATGATTGGCAAGCATTCACTAAATTTACCGAATCATTACGCAAATCAAAATATTTTACACTCGGTGAATATCGTGAAGAGGTCGCTGAAGAAGGCGGCGTACGAGTTATTCTTCCGTTGTATGTTAAAGAATAGGAAGCTACCATGAATATAATCGCCAATATTGCAGATTATCTGGAGGGGCGCACAACGCGTCAATTTAATCAAATATTGATGCTTATTATTGGTATAGTCTGCATAGTTATGTTTTCATTAATTTATATAATGCATAACAGGAGTGTACAACTAGAACGTAATATCAAAAATATTAAAACGAGAAGAATCGAAATAGCACTTCTGCAAGATCAGTTTGAAACTTTACGGACTGAGCATACAGAAATAATGGCACTTCTTGACGAAAACGTGTCAATTAATGGACTAATACAGGAATTTGCTACTAAAGAAAATTTAACCTATCAAACTGATTATGAACCGGTTATAACTGATCTTGCGGGCAATGATATATTTCAGGAAGTTTCTTTAGTGGTTACTTTTTCACAATTAAACACTAAAAGATTAACGGCTTTATTGCAAGATCTTACCCAAGTAAAAGAAATTTTTATCAAAGAATTGAAAATTATTAAAGAAAAAGATAAAAAAATTACTACAATATTTACTTTTGCTACATTACGTCGAAAACAAATAAGCGAATTAGCATAAAGTTTTATACAACATAATGGAAAGCTAATCTATGATACATTTGTTAATTATCATCATGTTTATGGTTTTTGGTCCCACAGATTTTCAATGTAAAACGCCGGAATCAACTGAACTAATACTCCTACCTGCTGATGAGGCAAAACAGTTATCTGCCCAAAAAAAAAATAATCTTTCAAAACCATTAGAACAACCTTCTATATATCTTAATTATCAGGATGTTTCTCTGGGGAGCATATTTGTTGAGCTCTGTGCACGTAAAAATATAAATTATATTGGTAACAAAGAACTTGATCCAATAAAAATTACCATCACGACACATACACCGGTAACATTAGATGGTGCATGGGATATTTTGACGAATCTTATATCAATAAATGGTTTCTCACTTGAAATTGTTGATAATGTTGTGCGCATAGTAAAAAAAGATTTAAGCAAAAAGGAACCACTCCCACTTTATGTAAATACTAACCTGTCGGAATTGCCACAAAGTGCCCTCCAAATTCGCTATCTATATTTTTTTATCAATATAAAATTCAATCAAGCTGCTGATGTACTGACCCAATTGCTGGGAGATACTGCAACGGTAGCTTCTATCCCGCCACTTAACGCGGTACTGATTACTGGTCCTGCTATTAATATAAACTATGCGATGCAAGTGGTTGAGGAACTTGATCAATCGGGGCTACGCGAAGATCTTCGTGTTATTGAATTGATCTATGCAAATGCAATTGATGCAGAAAAGTTACTCAAAGAATTAAGTGATATAAAAGATGAAGATCGCGCAATGCGTTTTTTAACACGCCCACCACAAGAAGTTGCATTCTTTTCAAAAGAGACCAAAATTATTGCTAATCCTACAAATAACACCTTAATACTTTTGGGAACGCGAGAAAATTTACGTAAATTAGAAGCGTTTATCAAATCACGGGTTGATATTGAACAAGCAGCACCTGATTCGCGACTTCATATAAAAGAACTTAAATATACCGATTCTGAAAAAATAGCAAAATTGGTCTTTGATATGATTAAACAAACCGGTGATAATAAGGGTGGCAATCTATTTGATGATACTATTATTGTAGCCGAACCTTCACAAATAGAAGCACAAGATGAAGTGTCTATGGGAGGCGGTGCTGGAAATAGAATCATTATCGCCTGTAATAATGAAGCATGGAAACGCATTGAATCATTCATTGATAAACTAGATAAACCTTCTGCTACCGTTGCCATTGAAGTACTATTTATCGAAGCATCGTACACCGATGACAAAGAGTTAACTGCTCAAATACGCGATAAAAAACCAGGTCAAATTGGGCGCGGAATTGACGCACAATCACAACAAATGGCGCCATATCCGGTTACGGTTACTCCCGCTGGTGTTATACCAACAAATTTCACGACTACATTGCGCACTGATATGATCAATGCCGTCTTTGAGTCAGCAAGAGGACTAAATCCTTCTTCGTATTTTACTATTGGCTGTGTTGATAATATTTGGGGAGCAGTACAACTGGTAATGAATGGCGCATCATTTAATACGGTCGGACAACCATTTTTAGTAACTAATCATAATCAAGAAGCAACGTTAACACTCGAACAACAGCTTATCGTTGCAGGAAGTCTTGATGCAAACAGCGTGACCCCCGTGCAACAACAAGTTCCTCTTAAAGCAAGTTTTAAATTGCAACTAACGCCACGAGTTAACATTAATAATGAAATAGGTTTAAAACTCAATTTTGAACTTTCCACCTTTAAAACAGTCGTGACTAATGGCGTGCCTGACATTCAAAAACGTACCGTCGCTACCCGAAATGCCATGCATAATGGCGAGGTGCTCGTTATTGGCGGTTTATTACGACGAGATAATACTGAAACAATCAATAAAACACCACTTCTCGGCGATATCCCTATATTTGGCAACTTATTTAAAGGACGTAGTCTGACTACCATCATCACCGATCTTTATGTATTTATTCGTCCAACTATAATTAAGCCACGATTTGAAGGTCGACCTGAAGATTATACCCAATTAAAACTTGATTATGCACGACGTAATCTTTATGAAGACATTCAAGCTCGTCAAAGTAATGACCCAATACAGCGCTGGTTCTTTAGTAACAAATTTCCTGAAGCGGGTAATGAAATTGATCAACTTGATAATTTTGTCAGTTCAAAACTAATGCCAAAATCGATAAATATGGCACAAGATGCCTATTATAGAAAACCTACTGCACCAACTATGCAGGTTTATGAACAATCGTCTCTTGCGCGTAAAGAAGCTAGTGCCAAAAAAATGAGCCCTGAAAAACGTAAAAAGGTTATGCCAAAAACTTCTACGCCATAATACGTACTATTTTTCACTCAATTGAATTTTGAGCAATCTATTATATTTTGAAGTATGCTCACTGCGAATGGGAGCACCGGCTTTAATAAAAGAAGCGCCACCGCCAATAGCTAGATCTGCAATAAAACTATCGCACGTATCACCAGAACGATGTGATACAATCATCGGAATATCATGTTTGATACAATAGCTCATGGAAGATAATATTTCGCTTACCGTGCCAATTTGATTTGGTTTGATAATTACGGCATTAGAATATTTCTTATCAATAGCCTCCTCTATTCTTTGTGATGAGGATGCAGTTAAGTCATCTGCAACAATATATAATTTTTGATTGCATTGTTGCATAAATTCATACCATCCCTCGGTATCTTCAGGAGCAAAACCATCCTCTAGAGAATAGAGGTCATATTCATTTGACAACGCAGCATAGAAACCAATTAATTCTTTACTTGAAAGTAGCTTCCCATGAAACAAATATTTTTTTTGCACAACATCGTACCAACTGGAAGCAGCAGCATCAATGCCAATAGCTAGATCATTTTTAGTATATCCAGCCGCATCACGTGATTGGATAAGTAAATTTAACGCGCAGATCTCAGGCAGTACATCTTTTTTAAACAACGGAGCAAATCCTCCTTCATCTCCTACTTGCGTTTGATAACCTTGCTCTATAAGTTTGACTCGCAGTGCTTCATAAACATTCATCACTACATTAAGCGACTCACTATAGGAAGACGATCCAATTGGAATTATAAGAAACTCTTGAAAAACAAGATTATTGTCAGCATGAAGGCCACCATTGATTACGTTGCACATAATTTTGGGATAGCTAAACTTATTATTGTTAATTAATCCTGCAATAAGTTTAAAGAGTGGCAAATTTTTTTGATACGCTTCTGCTTTGCAAACAGCCATGCTAAGGGCAAGAGTTGTATTTGCTCCAAGAATACTTTTATTAATGGTACCATCAAGCTTCAGAAGAAGTTGATCTATTGTATGAAAATCGGGCTCTTTGCCTATGATAAGTGGCGCAAGCTGTTCATTGATGATATTGCAGGCATGCAATGTACCTTTTCCATTAAAACGGAGTAGGTCATTATCCCTCAATTCTAATGCTTCATACGGCCCACATGATTTACCCGATGGCACTGTTGAAGAAAATATAGCACCATTTTCTAGAATGATCTCACATGCAATCGTTGGAATGCCCCGCGAATTAAGCACTTCATAGCCAATAATATTTCTTATCTTCATTTCAATCTTTCTCTCATAATAAAAAAGTGTTATAGTAAAAAGCACAAATAAAACGTCAAACTGAAACTAAAAAGCAATAAGTGCCTACAATAAAACAGAAATCATTAATCCATAAATATTCCATTCTATATCTACCACTAATGGGCTGCATCATGGGGATCTGGTGGCAATTTCATATAAACACACCATTTTATATAGTCATGATTCCGCTGGGCATAATATTTTATTGTTATGTAAATGCAACTGTATCTAAAAAAAAGATATGGAAACAAGTATCGCTTTTATTTTGCTTTTTTTGCATAGGATCTTTTATGGTACACCGGCAACTAAAACGCTTTGAAAGCCTTGCAACAGAAATTTGCAACAACTCAGTCGAACTTGTTGCAAAAATTGACGATAAAAAATTACTTGCAGAGCAACATGGCAACAATATCATTTTATGCTCGATATTGCGTTACAAGAAACAAAGTGTTTGGAAAAATTGCAACAAAAAAACCTCGATTCTATGGACCTATTCATACAATACCCCGCTAGAAGTAGGCGATATATTACATATTCGCAACATTACGATTTCAAATAATATCTCACGGAAAAACAACACTTCTGCAACGTACTCTGACTATTTATGCAAAGAAGGATTACTCGGAATAGTTTGCAACCAGAAGCTTGATTATTCACTTCTTGAACGCCCAGCCTTCTCACTATGGCGCATGATAAATCAATATAAACAGAGCCTATATCGTCGCATTTGCAACAAAATAAATGCTCCAACTTCAGCATTATTCAGTTGTATTTTTTGGGGTATGCCGGCAACTCATTTGAATAAAAACATTCGTATTATTTTTAATAATTGGGGGCTTTCTCATTATCTTGCACGCTCAGGACTTCATTTGGTGATTTTTATTGTTGGCTGGATGTTCATATTGCAATTCATTCCAATAAACTTTAAATTAAAACAGCTTTTTTTAGTTATTTTATGCCTGATTTATACACTCTTAACCGGACAGAGTATATCATTCGTGAGAGCGTTTTTAATTAGCCTAATATCACATATCGGCAAAGCATTTTATCAACAAAATACTCTGCTGCATTTCATTTGCATAATTTGCTTACTGATTCTTTTGTATAACCCGATGCAACTATTTTTTCTTGATTTTCAATTAACTTTTGCATTAACCTTTGCCTTAGCATTTCTTGCTGAACATCAGCACATTTATAGGCAAAGAAGCAAGAACATAAACTTAATTTAAGTCTCCTATAAATATTTAATGAAAGCATTTATGAATGAAAAAAAACAAACCCCAATTGCAACAACATTGACAAGCTTTTTACAGTTTGTTGCAAAGCAACCAAAAGGTTCGGTTTACCACGAACAAACAGCTAATTCCAAAGAAGAGAAACTTGTTGCATTATTTAGTAATTATAAAAATTGCACCAAATGCCCATTGGGAACTCAGGGAAGGAATAATGTTGTTTTCGGCGCAGGAAACCCTAATGCAACACTTATGTTTGTAGGTGAAGGCCCAGGACGAGACGAGGACATTGCCGCGCTACCATTTGTCGGCAGAGCAGGACAATTATTAACTAAAATTATTGAATCTATGGGACTTGCACGCTCGGAAGTATATATTACTAATACCGTAAAGTGCCGCCCACCGCAAAATCGCGTGCCATTACCCATAGAAATAGCTACATGCACACAATTGTTGTTATTTAAAGAAATAGAAATCGTGCAACCACGCATCATTTGCACATTGGGCGCCACCGCAACAAGTGCCCTATTTGGCGAACAAACAACACTTTCACCGGTACGTGGCAAATTCAAAGAAGCAGGACCATACCTTGTTATACCAACCTATCATCCGGCGTACCTACTGAGAAATCCTGAAGCAAAAAAAACAGTCTGGGAAGATATGAAAAAAATTATGACAAAATTAACTGACTTAACATAATAATACGAAATATTCGCCATTAGACAGATTTCAATGAAATAAATTATTTGCTTAAAAGCAGCTAATAAAGCCTGCAAAGAGACGTATCTTTTTCAAATAGAAACACCGAAATTATCTGAATTGAAATAACTACCCATAAAATATTTTCTATTGCGATAAATTGTGGATAACTATGTGGATAACTTGTGGATAACTATGTGGATAACTTTTTAGACACCCCACCTTAAGGCCGATCTAGAGCTGTAAGTTAATAAACGGCCTCCCGCAGATCCCTCTGGATCGTTGTTTATAAAGTTATTAACAAGTTATCCACATAGTTATCCACAATTTGCTGGCATTAGAAAAGCCCTTATAAATCGCAATTATTGGCACATTTTTCATCAAGTTATCCCCAAAAACATGGCCTCTATTATTATTATATTATATATATATGATTAAATTAGTAATAAATAGAGTTGTCCAAAACACTGGTATCCACTCCTTCACTTTTTTGTATTTTGAGTTAAACTACAAGAGTGACTAAAATCTACGCTATTGTTTGTATTCTTTTAAGTTTGATGTAAATCCCAAAGTAAGAGGTATTGTGAATCTAACTGATGTGATTGAAGCTCTTGTTGAGGAACGGGGCTTGCCTAGAGAAGATATTATTGCTGCTGTATGTGAAGGTGTGAAAGCTGCCTACGGCAAACGATTCCCTGGATTGGATCTCGAAGTTGTTTACAACAAAAGACAAGGTCGACCTGAGATTTTTGCTAAAAAGACCGTTGTTGCGAATGTAGACGATGAAGATTTTGAGATTTCTCTACGTAAAGCTCGAGTATTAAATCCATCGGTACAGTTAGATGAAGAGATCGATGTGCCACTTGAAATAACAATTGGTCGCATAGAAGTTCTTGCAGCAAAACAGATTATTACGGGAAAAATCAGAGAGCTTGAGCAAAAATCGATTGCGAAAGAGTTTAAGTCAAAAGAAAGCACCATAATTAGCGGCATTGCTCATAAACGAGAACGAGCAGGAATTGTTGTTAAGATTGGTGAAATCATGGCGCTTCTTCCTAATGCTAATAGTATTCCTGCTGAAGTTATTCGTATAGGCGTACCAGTCCGATGCTTGCTTAAAGAGGTTCTTGAAGTACCGCGTAGTGGCTTTCAACTTATCCTGGATAGAGCATCGAGCCTTTTCGTAGAGAGATTGCTTGCCCTTGAGATTCCCGAAGTGTATGAAGGAATCGTAGAAATTAAGAAAATTGTTCGAATTGCTGGCTATAAAACGAAGGCTATTGTAACTTCTAATAACAAGGATATTGATCCTGTTGGAACTTGTGTTGGAGTAGACGGTGTTCGTGTGAAGCCTATTATTCGTGAGTTAAATGGCGAAAAAATAGATCTCATCGAGTGGACTGAGTCGCTCGAATTATTGGTAAAATACTCATTAAAGCCAGCAGAGATTGATAAGGTTGAAATTATTGAAGGACATTCAGCGATGGTATGGCTTTCTTCAGACCAACGATCGCTTGCTATTGGAAAAATGGGAAGAAATATTGCGCTAGCTGCAGAACTTACCGGTATAAACATTAAGTTACAAGATTTATCGCCGGGTGAGTCTTCTGTGTCGCCATTTGAGCACTCAGAATCATAACAAAAAATTATTTAATTGATCGGATTAGCCTATGCGCGTATATGAGCTTGCAAAAGAACTTGGCATTACAAGTAAAGAAGCCTTATTAATTCTAGAGCGTGGCGGATTTAGCATGTCCTCGCATATGGCAATTTTATCAAATGATGCAATTACCGCTCTTAAAAAGAGTGTAGGTACAAAAGCATCTTCAAAAGGTCCAGATTCTACTATTAAAAAAAATACTGTGGAAAAGCCTGCAGAAATAAAAAAAACTGTAGCTCCACCAGAATTAGAAGAAGATAAATTGATTAGCAAAACTCAGTCAAAGCCGACAACAACTCCCTCTTTCATCAAAAAAGAATCTGAACAAGCGCATAGTGTTAAACAAGCTATATTTCAGGCACCTAAAGATCAAGATGTTGATGAAGAGCTTAAGCGCACACAAAAACAACTCCCTCAGGCAGAAATAGTGATCGATGGCCCAATGCCCTTGTATGTTGCGGCAGATCGTATGGGTAGAGGCGCCGGCGAACTCATCTTAATGCTCATGAAAAAAGGTATGCTTTGCAATCGCAATTTTGTTTTGTCAGTAGATGCAATAGTAAATTTAGCGCAGGAATTAAATATTCGACCTGTTGTTAAGGTACCTGAAAAGGCTACTGAAGTTTATACAGCAAATGCTGCTTTAGATTTAGTCAAGCGATGGCCAGTTGTCGTTGTTATGGGCCACGTTGATCATGGAAAAACTACTCTTCTAGACTATATACGTAAAGCAAACGTCGCTGGACGAGAAAAAGGTGGCATTACTCAGCATCTTGGGGCGTATGAAGTAAATGCTACTCATGGGAAAATTGTATTTCTCGATACCCCAGGGCATGAAGCTTTTAGTCATATTCGTAAGCATGGCACAAAAGTTACGGATCTTGTGGTATTAGTGGTTGCGGCAGATGATGGTATTATGCCTCAAACAGTTGAAGCTATTGAATGTGCAAAATCAGCAAATGTGCCCGTAATTGTTGCAATTAATAAAGTTGATAAAATTAGTTCGCCAGCTGCTATAGAGCGGATAAAGCGTCAATTATCAGAGCGTGGTCTTATGCCTGAAGATTGGGGTGGGCAAGTAGTTTGTGTCCCTATTTCTGCAAAAACCGGTCAAGGGGTAAATGAGCTTCTTGAGATGATTATTTTGCAAACACAAATGATGGAATTGCGTGCAGATGAAGCTTCTTCAGTAAAAGCATATATCTTAGAAACTCGCATGGAAAAAGGACATGGTCCAGTAGCGACCGCTATTCTTAGACGTGGTTTGCTTAAGCAAGGCGATTTCTTTAAGTGTGGCGATTCAACAGGCAAAGTACGATTACTGATTAATAGTGTCGGCGAAAAAATTGCTCAAGTAGGCCCATCGATTCCCGTGGTGATTGTTGGATTTGATAAACTCCCCTCAGCTGGTGATTGGCTTGAAACAGTTTCTCAAAGTGAATATCTTGCCCAACGTCTTAATAAGAGCGAAAGAATTTCTTCGCAAGCTGGATTTACGGCTACTTCTGAGCAAGAAGGCCATGAAGTAATACAGCTTATTGTTAAAACAGATACAGATGGTTCATTGCAGGCCCTTATAGGGGCTATTAATGGCATCAAAAAAAGAATAAAGGATGTTCCGGCATCGTATAAAATTATGCAAGCAAGCATTGGAGATGTTAGTGAAGGGGATGTTGATCTGGCATCTGATACTGGCGCTCGCATAGTATGTCTTCATGTGAGCGTTGAAAGAAAAGCTGCTTCATTAGCTAAAGATCTTGATGTTGTCATTATCGAACACAATATTATTTATCGACTTGTTGAAGAACTCGAAGAAATATTATTGAAGAAGAAAGAGCCAGTAATAACATTAACAAAAACTGGTGAAGCTGTTGTGCGTAAGATATTTAATATCAAGAATCAGGGCATCATTGCTGGTTCATACGTTACGAGTGGTAGTTTTAATCGTGCTGGTAAAGTAGTATGCCTTCGTCGTGGCAAGCAAATAGGTCAAGGTTCTATTACCAGTCTTCAAAAAGATAAAAAACCTATCAAAGAAGTTAGTGCTGGTTTAGAGTTTGCATTCATGTCAAGCGGATTCCAAGAATGGGAAGTTGATGATGTTGTGCAATGTTTTATTGAGAAAAAAGAAAAAAATTAAAGCATGATGCTTAATCATGGCACGTTGGACTGAGATAATATTTTGGTGGGAAGATTTAATCCATCGAAAACAATTACGTGCCTATGAAAAATTATTTTTCGGTCTCCTCTGTTTTTTTGAGAAACTCTATTGCATTGGATTCTATCTCGCTCAGACATATAAAAAAAAAATTCATACGTCCTATAGGGCTTCTATTCCGGTTATATCCTTGGGAAATATCTCTGTAGGCGGTACTGGTAAATCGGTACTTACACAATTTATAGTAAAAAATCTTATTCCACAGGTGGGAGTGGTATTTCTGCGTGGTTATGGTGGACAAAACGTCAAAACCGGCCATAGTTCATTTCTTAATAACCTTGATGATGCTTTAGGAAATGGCGCAAATTTGTATGGTGATGAGGCTCAGATGCTTGCATCCTTACTTAAATGTCCCATAATAGTAGGTCCAAATAGGAAAAAAAGTTTTTTGCTATTAAAAAACAAAATAAAAGAATTGTCAGCATCTTATATACTCTTGGATGACGGTTATCAAAATAATGATCTAGTAAAAGATTTAGAGATTCTGTTATTGGATGCTCGAGCCCCTTTTGATAATAATTATTGCTTACCTGCGGGGAGATTGCGTGAGAAAAATATTACCCGTGCAGATCTTATTATTCTTACTCATGCAGATCTAATAGATGAGCATAATCAACAAGCCATAATCAAATCTATTCGCAGCAAGGGGTACTCAAACCCAATTTTTATGGGTAGGCATTTATCAAGTGATTTGTTAAATGTTAATTTTGATCCCTGCTTGAATTTCAATTTTGACCGAAAGTATCTTGCAATTGCCGGCATCGGATCACCGGATCAATTTCTTGTTTCTTTGCACAATAAAGGTGTTAAATTAGCGCATGTGCATTTTTTTGAAGACCACCATAACTATATTGTTTCGGATGTAGCATTAATAAAACAGCTGATGCAAGAATATGGCGCACAAGGTATAATTACTACATGCAAAGATTTAGTTAAGTTAGCGTCCTTTTTTTATGATTGTAAAAATTTATATGCGTTGGATGTAGAATTTACTTTTTTAAATGCTGGTTTCCATAGAGATTTTTTAACAATATTAAAGAAAAAGATCTTTCAGAACACTTAATCCATTATATGACTTCTTAAGAATTATTAATTTTGTTTCTCTGCTCTATTATATGATGCATAAAGTTAAGTAAATCAAAATTCTTATAATTAACACTAATTTATTTTGTTGTTTTATAAAAACGTTGTATTTTGATTTTTTTTATATAAAATAACCAATAAATTGAATATACCCTTATTATAGGGCGTTATGCGTGTTGCACAATATAACTCTTTTCAAAATAAAATTGTCATATATTTGATTTGCAACAAACTTAGAGTTGTATCATCTTGAATAGTGTTATAAAAAAGAACACCGTTTTTGGAGATATTGTTGAAATACTGCGAGATTAAAAGAGTTGCCGATAAGGTTAAGAATGACTACAACCCTTCCTAGCCAATCTTATCGGTTCTCTTTTTTTCATGCTAGGTGCTAATTAATTTTTTTAGCATGTTTATTTCTTCTCTATATTCTTCTATTGGATTTTCAACAGGTGTTTCTAAAATTTTCGGAATATTCTCAATTCTATTATCAGTAAGTATTAATTTAAAGATCTCGAGCGGAATGTGACCTTGACCAATTTTTGCATGTCGATCAATGCGGGCGTTGCATGAAGCTTTTGAGTCATTGAGATGAATTGCTTTAAGTTTTTCTAATCCAATAATTTCATCAAAATGCTTGATTGTTTTGTGGTAGCCGTCTGTGGTAGAAATATCATAGCCTGCTGCGAATATATGACACGTATCGAGACAAAATCCTAATCGTTCTTTGTGTGTACTATGATCATATATAGTACGCAATTGTTCAAAGGTATATCCAACGTTTGTCCCCTGTCCTGCCGTAGATTCAAGTAGTATCATTGTTTTTGGCGCGGCTTCATCAAAAACTTTATCTATGTTATGAGCAATAAGTTTAAGGGCTTTTTCTTCGCCGCCGCCGGTATGTGCTCCCGGGTGAATGACAAGATAGGGGATGCCAAGCTCATCGCAGCGATTAATTTCTAAAATCAGTCCATTACGAGACTTTTCTTGTATATTTTCATCTTGCGCACCTAAATTTATTAAATATGCAGCATGAGCCACGATTTTTGTGAGCCCAGATTCTTTCAATGTTTCTTTAAAGAGCAATGCGTCATTGGGATTTATAGGTTTTGCCGCCCACATCTGATTACTTTTGGTGAAAATTTGCATAGTAGAGCTTCCTGTTGCGAGTGCCCGTTCGATTGATTTATCGAAACCACCTGCTATTGACATGTGTGCGCCAAGTAATAGTTCTTTTTTTTGAGCCATGGATTCCTTGATTCATTTGAGAATAGACCTATGATTATATTAATAAAATATGTATTTTTAGGATATAAAGGATATAGGTGAAAAGAAAGCATTTATTCGGGGGAATCACATTGATTACCTCGCTTGTTGTTTGTTTATTTTTTTTAAAATCACTAGATTGGTATAAGTTTTTATTAAAGCATGATGTTATACATCATGAAAATAAAAAAAATAAACAAAATATAAATTTATTTATTTGGGATGGGAATTTTCATCGGAAGATTGCATGTAAAATTACTTTGCCAGAAAATTCTTTATTACAGTTACAACATTCAATTCAAGCATGGTTTACTACGTGTCAGGAAAAACGAATAATTCCTGACACCGTTGTGGTCGAGCATATAATTTTTTCAAGAAATAATAATGAGCTATTTGTTGAAGTAAATCATTCATTTTTTGATAAAAATACGAGCATTTTTGAAAAAGTGCAGATTATTGAAGCACTTGCTCATACGATATCCGGTATCTCACAAAATGTTAAAAAGTTATATCTTATGCACAATGATAAATTTTTAGAAGATGATCATCTTGATTTTACTCAAGGATGGGTATTGATAAATCAGAACAAATTATCATCATTCATTGATTAATCATAAAATTACTTTATAAACTATCAACAAAATAATGAGATAGTCTAAGGAGAGTTTATGAAGTGTTCTGTTATGCAAAAGTTTATAAAAGTTTGTTTTCTTATAAGTATGACGATAGTAATTGGTCAAATTTCTGCGAATGCACGCAAACCGAATACTAAAATGCTTCGTAAAGATATAAAAAATGTTTTGAAACATGATATTTACCTGTCGCAAGAAGAGCGCAACCGTCTTTATGAGCTTGATCAAGTAATAAGACAAGAACGGCGCGTGCATCGAAAAGAACGTTTTATAAAGTTTTGCTCAAGATTAAGTGATACGATTTTAAAAGCACTTGATATTGCAACAAATCCAACTATACTCAATCTTATTTCTCCCGGTAGTTCTTCCAATAATCATCTGCCACGGAGTTAAAAGGAACATTTATGAAACTTTATCCATCACTTATTTCAGCCAATTTACTTAACTTGCAACAAGTTATTAATACACTTGAGCCTTGGTGTGATGGATTTCATATTGACATAATGGATGATCATTTTGTACCAAACCTCACCTGGGGTCCCATGTGGGTGAATGCTATACGCAGTGCGACTCAACTTCCACTTCAAGTACATCTTATGGTTGATAAACCTCAAACATGGATTAACCGTCTACAGCTAAACATATCAGATTCATTTGTTTTTCATTATGAAGCTATGAACGAACAAGATATTTTGCAACTAATTCGTGCTATTCGCATGCAGAACTGGCATCCTGGGATTTCCATTAATCCAAATACTTCCCAAGCAGTACTTCTACCATATCTGGCAGAAATTGATGAGGTACTTATTATGTCAGTAGATCCTGGTTTTTCAGGTCAGAAGTTTATTGAAAGCACTATTGCAAAGATTGAACCATTGATAAGCTATCGTTCAGATAATAATTTATCATTTAAAATTTGCATGGACGGTGGCATTGATGCTCGAACGATTCCTCTATTAAAAACATTAGGTGTTGATATTTGCGCGATTGCATCAGCAATTTTTAAAACTGAAGAGCCAATAGAAGCACTCAAAGTATTATCAAATTTAGGTAACGCACGGTAGTATAATAGCTTTTATGACAGAGAGGTTTGAATTAGTAAATAGTATCCTGTATGTTAAGTACTAATCACAAAATTCATTTCTTTTTATAATTTTAATTACAATATTTATTATATTGCAAAGAACAAGTAACAAGTTGCTATGAAAAAAATAAAGAATCAAAGATTGCGCGTTGGAGTGCTCATGGGCGGAAAATCAGCTGAGCGCGAAGCAAGCTTTAATTCCGGTCGAACAATTTGCGATCATTTAGATTCAGAACTTTATGAGATCATTCCTCTTTTCCAAACGCAATCGGGTGAATTTTATATATTGCCATGGTATTTTTTGCATAGAGGCAAAATATCTGATTTTGAAGGGCGACTGATACAAGAAGGTACAAAGAGCTCGCTTGACTCACTTCGCTTGCTGATTGATTTTGCCTATATCGCTATGCATGGTCGTTTTGGTGAAGATGGATGTCTTGCTGGAGCGCTTGAAATCTTAGGTATTCCCTATCTCGGTTCTGGGGTATTTTCAAGTTCTTTAGCGATGAATAAAATAATGCATAATCGTTATCTTAAATTACATAATATTGAGATTCCTCCGCAAGTGGTTGTAGATATCGATATTATTTATCGATTATATAATGAAGACCACAAAAATAATGAAATTGAAATAATTAAAAAACACATGATAGCAACGGGAGTTAGTTTTCCGGTCATAGTAAAACCAGCACTTGAGGGATCAAGTTTAGGAATTACGATAGCAAATTCGATTGAAGACCTTTCAATGGCAATTTTACATGCTGCACAAGTTAATAGTAATCAATTGCAAGCGGTGATTATTGAAAAAAAAATCATTGGAATGGAATTTACGTGCATTTTAGTTGAAAAAGATAATAATGGCGCGTTTGATAAGCTGCAAGAATGGATACCACTTTCGATTACTGAAATAGTTCCTGAAGCTGGAACACAATTTTATGATTATCAACAAAAATATATGCCAGGACGTGCCTCAAAAATTACGCCGGCTCGTTGTTCGGTATTAAACAAACAAAAGATTTTTGATATCTGTATCAAAGTTGCGCAAATTTTAGAATTTAACACACTGGCGCGCATTGATGGTTTTTTAACTCATGATGATAATGTCATTATTATCGAATCAAATCCGCTTTCAGGTATGGGGCCTGCTCACTTTTTATTTCATCAGGCTGCTGAAATAAATATGAGCCATACGACTTTGATAAATTATCTTATACATAACGATTTAATGAGATATAATCTTGGAAATTTTTTAATTAAGCAAGAAGATATGATTGATGCTAAAGAAAATCAAGAAGCCGTAAACCAAAAAATACGTATTGCAGTATTATTTGGTGGATCATCAAATGAACGCGAAATTTCATTGGAATCAGGAAGAAATGTCTGCTATAAACTGCCACCGCATAAATATGAAGTTTCACCATTATTTGTTTCGCAGGACATGGAATTATATTTGCTTTCTCAGAGATTACTAATACAGAATTCAACGCGTGAAATCAGTGATCTTATTGATGAATCTCAAAAAATTCTCTGGTCTGATTTACCTGGGCGCTTTGATTTTGTTTTTAATGCATTGCATGGCGGCAAAGGTGAGAATGGCTGCGTGCAAGGCATGCTTGAAATGCTGGGCATCCCCTATAATGGATCAGGGGTTTTAACCAGTGCGCTTTGTATGGACAAATATAAAACAAATAGATGGCTTGCAGAACATCATTTTCATGTTCCAAATGCTCATTTGCTTTCACGGATATATTGGCAAAAATTAGCAAATAATGATGAAAATGCTCAGTTATTCTTTGAAAAAATCAAACATTCAATTGGTTATCCTCTAATCATTAAACCAGCTGATGATGGATGCAGTGTTTTTGTATCAAAAATTAGTAATCATACTAATTTAAAACAAGCCATAGATAATTACTTTGCATGTTCGGAAAAAGATTCGGTAATGATAGAATCTTTTATGCAAGGAATCGAACTTACTGTTGGTGTTCTTGGCAATGAAAAACCTTTTGCTTTGCCACCAAGCATGCCGCTGATAGCAGATGATATATTGTCCATTGAAGAAAAATTTTTGCCCGGTGCGGGAGAAAATCAAACGCCAGCTCCATTAGCACACGCGACTACTACCTTTGTGCAACGAGAAATAGAGCGCGTATATATGGCGCTTGGATGTCAAGGCTACGCACGTATAGATTGTTTCTATCAAGATGCAATAATTAGTCCTACGAAAGAAGCACGATTAGTCATATTGGAAGTTAATACGCTTCCTGGTCTTACTCCGGCTACCTGTATTTTCCATCAAGCAGCAGAAATTGGTTTAAGCCCAATGGCATTTATTGATCGCATTGTTATGTATGGTTTGGCAAGCCATAATAATATGAATACGGTGCATGAGAGTCTTGCTGTTCAAGAAACTCTGCGTGCAGGGTAAAGTATTATTTTCGCTTTGATAAATAAGTAAGTAATGCTCGAAGCTTAACATCGAAAGAAACATCTTTTGATGTATCACGAGCGTGTAGATGCTCAAGTGCATCGGTAATTTCTGTGCGTGTATATCCCAATGAGGTCAATGCCTGATCGAGTTGATTTAACATAACAAGTTGAGTATTCTCATTTAAAGATAATTCATTAGATGCAATAAATTTTTGAATTTTATCTTTTAATTCATTAACAATTTGTTCAGCTTTTTTCGGGCCGATTCCGTTTATAGTACTTAATGCACTAATATTTTTTGTACTTACTGCTTCAAGAAATAGCGTTGGTGTTGTCTGACTTAAAATGTTAATTGCTATTTTCGGGCCGATTTTAGGGACTAATAAGATCAATAAGAAGACTTCACGTTCGTACTCATCGTTAAATCCATAAAAACTAGGACCATTTTCTTGATTCCAATGTACATAAAGCATAATTTGGCGTTCAGTTTCACAAACTAAATTTTTTGTTCGTGGCATATTGATATAAAAACCCATGCCATTGCATAATAGAGTAATGGAAGCTGGGCGTACGTGCTTAATAGTGCCAACAAGAAAATCAATCATGTAAGTGTCCTTATTTTTAGTTTGTAAGTATAAGTGAGCATAATAAAAAAAGCACGTTCATAAATTTTTTGCTATGATTAAACAATATACGATTCCAATATGATAATAAATAGCCCTGAGGAGAAGAACGATGAATGGCACTATGCTCTGGAGAATTTTTGGATTATTTTTATGCTGCATGTTGCTTCCAACTAGAGATTTTATGTACGGAAAAGATCAAAAAAATAATGAACCACAGATTCCTGATAATATAATGTATATCCTGATTAATTCTTTTTTGAATGCCGGGAATGAACCGCAAAATCTCGAAGCTAAGGAAGAGAATAGCGATGAAAAAGAAAAACCAGCAGAAGTTAAGACCTTCAAAGATGTGTTAGGTCAAGATGCTGTCCTTAAGGAAGTTCAAGAAATCGTAGATTTCATGAAAAATCCCGAAAAATATAAAAAATTTGGCGCAGAGATTCCCAAAGGACTTCTGCTGCAGGGTCCTCCTGGCACCGGAAAAACATTAATTGCAAAAGCGATTGCGGGCGAGGCGAATTGTCAATTCTTTTATGCATCGGCGTCAGAGTTTGTTGATCGATTTGTAGGTATGGGAGCACATAATATACGCGAATTATTTACAAAGGCGCGCAAAGCACCGTCGGCGGTTATTTTTATTGATGAAATAGATGCTGTTGCAACTTCACGTGAAAAACAAATAGAGAGTAATCAAGAATATCGTCAGACCTTGAATGAATTATTAAATCAATTAGATGGATTCAAAACTGATGAAAATATTATTGTAATTGGTGCAACGAATATGGTTAAATCGCTGGATCCAGCACTTTTGCGACCAGGAAGATTTACTCGTGTTGTTGAAGTACCGTTGCCAACTCGTAAAGGACGCGAGGATATCCTTGCATACTATTTAAAGAAATTATCGCATCTTGATGAAAATGTTTCAGCAGCAAAACTTGCCGATGAAACATTAGGATGGAGTGGTGCGGATTTAAAGAATCTAGTTAATGAAGCAGCGATTTTAGCGGCACGTGAGAATGCTTCACTTATTACACAAAAATACTTTGATCTTGCGTGGGACAAGATTAGTATTGGCCTTGTTTCGGATATTGAACGTTCTCCTGAGCAACGAAAGAAAACCGCATATCATGAAGCAGGACATACGTTACTTAAAGTACTTAATGGTTTACCGATTTCAAAAGTTACTATTTTGCCCCGTGGTCGAACGCTGGGCGTTACTAAAGGACGAGCAAAATATGAAACGATCTCTGACTATAATCGTGATGAATTATTTAAATACATTATGATGAGTCAGGCTGGTTTTATTGCTGAGAAGATTATTTTTCAACAAACACATCCTGGTGTGTGTAATGATCTTGAACGCGCAAATGCTTATGCGCGTGCTATGGTGTATGAATATGGCATGGGTTCTTCGCTTGAGGGTATAGCAGGAGCAGGCTTCAATTCAGAAAAAATGCGTATGCGCTGTGATCAAGAAGTATTAGAAATATTACAACGTGCTCTTGCCCAAACCGAAAAATTATTAATTGCGCATAAAGACAAACTACATGCTCTTGCAGAAGCATTACTCAAAGAAGAGACACTAGTTGAGCATCAGGTTTACGCTATAACTGGCATCAACAAAGATGTACTTGCAGAAGGCTAAGAGGTTATTAAAAAGGAGTAGTGATGCAAAATAAACCCACATCTTTTGGAGAAGCATGGGTTGATGTGCAAAAAAAAGTGCATGATACCGTAGTTCAAATATTTGCAAAAATATCAAAATATAATTGGTTTGAACCGTATAAAGCACCAGATCAAACTATTAATTATGGTAGTGGTTTTTTGATTCATGAAGATGGTTCAATTCTGACTAACTTTCATGTTATCGAAGAAGCGGTGGGAGTACAAATCCAGATTCCTTCTTTGGGTAAAGAACAATTTGATGTCGAGATTGTCGGGATATATCCACTGATGGATCTAGCATTGCTCCGGATAGTACCAAAAGATTTGCTTAAAATTAAAAAAATATTAGGTAGCATACCAAAACTTGCTTTAGGTGATTCCGATCAAGTCATTAGATCACAAGAAATTCTTGCTCTTGGCTATCCTCTTGGTCAGCAAGGACTTAAGAGTTCACAAGGAATAGTTAGTGGTCGAGAAAAATTAGAAATGATTTCATTTATTCAAATGACCGCACCAATTAACCCAGGTAGCTCTGGGGGGCCATCGCTTAATAGCGATGGAGAAGTTATTGGCATCAATTTTGCCGGTATAGAAGAAGCACAGAATGTTGGTTATATTATTCCGATCAATGAAGTAAAATCTGCTATTCGTGATTTAAATAATGTTCGACTTCTCAGGCGCCCATTTCTTGGTGGAGTATTTTCTATTTCTAGCGATGATATGATTAACTTTTTAAATAATCCACCACAAGGCGGTTATTATATTGTTACGATTTTTGAAGACTCTTTGCTTGCACGTGCAAATATCATCGAAGGTGATATGATTTATGAAATCAATGGTTATCAAGTTGATAAATATGGCGAAATATCGGTGCCGTGGAGTGAAGACAAAATCTCCATCTTTGATTTGATAAATCGTTGTACTGTAGGTGAAACCATTTCTTTAGTTATTTATCGCACCGGTAAAGCTATAGATATTACATTCAACCTTTCAGTTGAAATTCCGTTTCCTATTCGCGAAATATATCCCGGATTTGAACCAATCGATTTTGAAGTTATTGGTGGTATGGTGGTGATGCCACTTACGTTAAATCACGTGCTGTTTTTGCAAGAGATTGATCCTCTCTTTGCAAAATATACACGAATAAATTATCAACAATCTCCAAAGTTATTGATTACTAATATCTTACATAATTCACCATTTCAACGATCACGTGCTATTGCTGCAGGAGATATTATCTCAGAAGTGAATGGTGTTTGTGTTGCTACTATGGAAGAATTTAGAAATGCGGCACTGCTCAGCAAAAAAACAGGATTTCTTACGATTAAAACAGAAGAAAAACTTTTTGGTGTGGTGAGTCTTGAAAAAATAATAGCTCAAGAAGATCTTCTAGCTGTTCAACATAATTATCAAAAATCAAAACTTATCGATCAATTATCAAATTAAATTTATGATTGCTTAAAATAAAAAGAGCTCACGAAATTTCGTGAGCTCTTTTTATAAAAACGTTAATTTAACTTAAATACTTTTTGAGCAATTCATTAATACGAGCAGGGTTTCCTTTACCCTTTGTAGTCTTCATAGTTTGTCCTACAAAGAATCCAAAAAGTCGCTCTTCACCATTGCGGTATTTTTCAACAAGCTGAGCATTATTTTTTATAATCTCGGTGATAGCTGCTTCCAGTTCTTCATCATTATCGATTTGTTGTAAATCTTTCTCTTGTATAATGATTGAAGGATATTTACCGGTTGCCATCATTTCCAAAAACACATCTTGTGCAACTTTAGTATTGATAATACCTTTATCGATAACGGTAATAAACTCAGCAAATATCTCTGGTGTCACCTGACTTTGATTAATCAAAATTTTATGTTCATTAAGATATGCTTTTAAATCGCGTAACATCCAATTGCACATTTGTTTTGGATTTTTACAAAGTTTTACCGCTTCTTCGAAGAAGTTTGCAAGATCGAGTTCACTGGTTAGTATCGTTGCTTCATATAAAGAAAGATCATGCTCTTCTTGGAATCGTGCTAATTTTGCTTGCGGTAATTCAGGAATATGTTTTTCAATCATCTCAAGCCATTGATCACTAATTATAATTGGTGATAGATCTGGCTCAGTAAAGTAACGATAATCTTGTGCATTTTCTTTTGACCGCATAGCTACCGAAATATGCCGTTTGGTATCCCAAAGTCGTGTCTCTTGAACGACGGTACCACCATCAAGAATTAATTCGATCTGGCGCTCAATTTCATGATCGATAGCTTGACTGATAAAACGAAAAGAATTTATGTTTTTAAGTTCTACCCGTGTGCCAAGTTCAGTAACATTTCGTTTTTTTACCGAAATATTGGTATCTGCGCGAAATGAGCCTTCTTCCATGTTTGCATCACTTATACCAAGATATTGGATTATGGTGCGAAGTTGCATTAAATATGCTTTTGCTTCAAACGCATTTTTAATATCAGGATAACTAACAATTTCAAGAAGTGGCGTTCCTGCACGATTGAGATCGACATAACTTTCTTCGCTGCCGGTGTGCATATTCTTACCAGCATCTTCTTCCATATGTATGCGAAACAGACGAATATTCTTTTCTTTTTCATGTTCATCAATAATTGATATTGAACCTTCTCTACAGATAGGCTTATCATCTTGTGTGATTTGAAAATTTTTTGGTAAGTCAGGATACATATAATGTTTACGTGCAAACGTAGAATGTTTAGTAATTTTACATTTGGTTGCAAGACCTGCCATGATCGCAAAATCTACCGCTCGTCTATTAAGCATTGGTAACGTTCCTGGATGGCCAGCGCAAATTGGGCAGATGTTTTTATTAGGCTCTGAACCAAATTCATTCGGGCAACTGCAAAACAATTTTGATTTTGTTTTAAGTTGCACATGAACTTCTATACCTATTGTTGCTTCATAATCGGGATATTTATCAAAAATTGATTTTATTTCAGTAGTCATCACGTATCCTAAAAATGATTACGATTCTTTAATTTTTTGGCAGGTAAACTCTGCATCTTCAAAAGTTTCATTACTTTCAAGAACAATTTTAATGCCGATTTCTTTTTCAAGTTGCAGAATAGAGTTATATTCTTGGTGCACAATGTAATCAAAGACTTTATTTGATACAATAAGCGCTAAAGTACCGCTAAGCTTTTCTCGCAATGCTATATCTTTAAAGTTTGCTAGTACCTCAAAACCATCGGTTTCGACGGATTTGATAAAGCCATAAGAATGACAAGCATCACAAGGATTAGTTAATTGTTGTACTAACGTTTTCCCCGAACGTTTTCGCGTCATTTGAATGAGACCAAACTCAGAAACTTTCAATGCAACGGTTTGAAATTTGTCTCGTTCTCGGAGTGCTCGTTCCAACGTGCGAGATAATTTTTGTCGATTGCTTGGATTGGACATATCGATAAAATCAATCACAATTAGCCCACCAATATTACGCAAGCGCAATTGAGAAACAATTTCTTCTGCAGCTTCTAAGTTTGTCTTGAGAATAGTTTCTTCAAGATTTGAACGTCCGGTATAGCGACCAGTATTTACATCAATAACGGTCATCGCTTCCGTGCTCTCAATAATGAGACTGCCGCCAGATTTTAAATATACTTTTTTCTGGAGTGCTTCATTGATTTGTCTATCTATATCAAATCGTTCAAAGATGCCCGGTGGCCCTTGATAAAAACGAATCTTATGAGCATGTTCTGGTGATGTACTTTTAACAAAACGATAGATTCGGTTTTGATCTTCAAGATTGTCAGTAATGACCAATTCAACATCTTTATCAAGATGATCTCGAACGACTCGCAACGGCAGAGGAAGATCTTCATGAACCTTTTGCCCAAATTTTGCACGTTTAAATCGTTTTAAAATCGATTTCCATGTCGAAATTAAGAACGCAAGATCTTTTATGATATCTTTTTCGTCTACTCCTTCTGCGGTAGTGCGAATAACGGTACCCATTTCTTTAGGTAAGTTTTTTTGCACAATTTCACGCAATCGAGCTCGTTCGTTCTTATCTTCGATTTTTTTGGAAATACCAATTTGAGGAACATTGGGCATAAGAACCAATAGTCGTCCCGGTAAGGTAAAACAGGTCGTAAGTTTAGCACCCTTGCCATATACTGGTTCTTTATTGACTTGCACCAATATATCTTCGCTTTCAGTAAAAATTTTACTGATTTCCATTTCTCGCTTAACTTTGCGCTGAATTTCTTCAAAATCATATTTATCATGTTCAGCTTCAGCGGTTTTTTCCGCTGCAAGTGCACGATCAATTTCGGTAATATGCAAAAAACCGGCCTTTTCTTGACCGATGTCAACGAAGGCAGTTTGAATTCCCGGAAGAACTTTTGCTACACGACCTTTAAAGAAACAACGCTCAAGCTCTATTTTATGGGGCGAGTCAAAATAAACATCTTGCAGTTTATCTTCTCGTAGCACAGCAACCCGTGATTGCCAAGCGTTACGGTTAATTAAAATCTTTTTCATGTAATCTCCGTAGGAGTCCTGGAGGAAACTATTCAAATTTTCATAGATCTATTGTATATTATAGCCTATGTACAAAATAATGAGTAGCGGAATTCAAAAATTTGTGGTATTTTCGCACTGGTAGAATGTATTGTTGGTATAGTATACTATTTTTTGCCGGAGGCAGAGTATGAAAAAAGTTAGCGGAATAGGTTCTCTTGCAGTGTTTTCTTTACTTTTTTTCTTTGGTTGTGGAAAAAAGAAAGAGACCAAAATTGAACAAAGCCCAAGTCGCGTTGAAATGGTAGCTCCTCAAGTTAATGATGAATCGATGATGATGCCTGAAGGCGATGAAATGGCCTTCAGTGATGAAATGATCGATGAATATGTGTTTGATGAAGAAGTAAATCTTGAAGAATTTGCTCTTAGTGATGAAGACTATGAAGATTCAGTCGAAGTTGCTCAAGCAGACTCAGACTTAGCTTTAGGCTGGGAAGATGATGAAATGATGGCATCAAGCGAAGAAACAATCGCTCCAGCAATTCATTTTGTCTATAACTATGACTGGGTTAATCCAGCAGAAAATAAAAATATAAACAAAGTTGCCGCTCAAGCTCGTGAAGAGATCAAAGCAGGCAAAAAGATTATATGCGAAGGTCATTGCGACCAAATGGGATCTCCAGAATACAACGTTGCGCTCTCAGAGCGTCGTGCAAATGCTATGAAGAAAGAGCTTGTACGTCGTGGTATTCCTGCTGATTGCATAGAAGTTGTCGGTCGCGGTCAAGAATTCCCATTAGTGGCTACCGATGCAACAACTCGTGCAGAAAAAATTGCAGCGTTGCAAGCAAATCGACGCGTAGAAGTTAAAGCTGTTGAAACAATGGCATAACTCTTTCTGCGTTTCAAATTTATAGGGCACTCTGAAAAGGGTGCCTTTTTT
>CAYPYR010000003.1:30930-41014 GCA_964415095.1 uncultured Pseudomonadota bacterium
TACAATAGTGACATTCGAGTATTTCAGTATATTCGTTACCATGTGTTCGATGATGCAACGTTAGCGTGACTGAGCAACTATCACATGAAAAGGTAAAACTGCATTGGCTGCAAATAACAAAAAAACTATAACCACGCCGGTTAATAAATATAAGTGCCTGTTCTTTTCGCTCAAGACAATTATGAAGCGCCTCATAAAGCGGTTTAGTAATCCAAAATGAGGGTCTCTGTTTATTTTTTAATAACTCAACCGATTGTATGACGGGAAAAGCCCCCGAGAAACGTTCTGTTAAGGTGAATGAGTGCCAGTTCTTCGTCTTTGCATTAAACATTGATGAAAATGATGGCGTTGCCGAACCCAAAAGAATGGGAATGCTATAAGCATGTGCACGCCAAATAGCCATTTCTTTGCTATGGAGGCGCGGGTGTTTTTTTTCAATGAATCCGGCTTCATGCTCTTCATCAACAATGATGATGCCAAGGTTTGGTATGGGAAGCATAATAGGGAGATGTACGCCGATGATAAGTGTGGGTTTGTTTGCAAGCAGTGCTGTCCAGAGAGCTTGTTTATCTGACTTTGCACTTGCCGAATGAAATCCAAAGATAAGTGTTGTTTGAGGTAATGTCGCACGGAATATTCGTTCAAACTGCAGAGCAAGCGATACTTCAGGAACCATAAAAATGGCAGTTTTATTTATGGAAATTGCATCCATTATCAATTTTTTATAAATTTCTGTTTTTCCTGAGCCAGTAACGCCATGAAGCAATGTTGGTGCATAATGGGGCGCATGAATTATTGGTGCTAAATAATCAACGACGGTTTGTTGTGCACGCGTAAGTGTAATTGAATCAAAGTGAGAGTATTCTTGATTGGTTACTGGTAATTCGTCGATCAAATTCTCTTTTTTAGGCTCACCTTGCAGTATTGAACGAATGCGTTGGTAAAAATGCAAAATATCTATGTAATAAAATGAAGCAATTTTTTCCATGAAAATAAGCCAGCTTTTATCTGCAGGAAAAGGTTCATAGGCAATAGCTGGTCTAATAGTAAACGTAGCATTACTAGGTCGAACCTGCATGATTTCTACTATCACCCCGCGTTCTTTTTTCCCGCGTATAGGCACTAAAATAATAGATCCGCACGTAATTTTTGCCTGCAAAGATAATGGTATCTCATACAAGAGTGGCTTTGAATAGCCCTTTAAGAGCCGGATCTGGGCGAACATATAGAGACGGCAGGTTTGGGACGTTTTACTTCAGGTAAATAAGGCTTATGCACTCGTATGTGAATTTTGCTGAATGGCATAGGAATTTTGAATTGATCCCAACTTTTTTTACAGGCAAGCGACCATTCAACTGCGCATTCGAGAAAAACAAGAGGTACTTGTGACTTCTTAGCAAGATTAATGACACTTTTTTGTAAACAAAATGCAGGCCCGCGCGATCCATCACCAATGAGACATAATCTTTTATTGGTCTCAAGAACATCAAGTGTTGTTTTTGCAGTTTTAATTGAGGGTTTGTTATTTGATCCCCAAATGACATTAAATCCAAGTTTTTTAGCAATAAATCCAATTACTTTACCATCATTACTTGAACTTACGATGCAATGTCCTACGCCACCATTTTTGAAAAAGAAAAACATGCCAGCGATTATATGCTGGTGCCAAAAATAGAAAATACCGTGATTTTTATTGAATTCTTTCTCATTAAATTCAAAATCATAGGTGGTTCTTAGTCGATAGGTGATAAAAAGTAATCTTATATAACAATAAATTAGATATCCGATACAAAGACGTATCAATTTATTGTTTTTAAAAAAAGTCGAAATTGATTTTAGCATGCTTAGTTACGCTGATTTTTATAGTGTTTAGGTCCCTGATTATTTAAGCTTATACGAAATGTGCGGTTTAATAAATAGTTGCTTTAGGATTTTACTTGTAATTATTTATCTTAACTACTAGATTAAAATTAATAATATTCAGTCGTACGCGATAGCTCAATTAAACGTAATAAATCAGTTGAACGTAATATCGTTCTAGCAAAAAATTTCGATAGTTACCTATATGAACACATTAGCGCACCCGTTTACTCTGGTCAAAAAGAAACTCAAAAATGGTTTAACGATAGCAGTTAAGCCAAGCCACACCATCCCATCAGTCTCATTACAACTTTGGTACAATGTTGGCTCTAAAGATGAAAAAGATAATGAACGCGGTATGGCTCATCTGATTGAACATATGATCTTTAAAGGCACCAATGTACTTTCTGAAACGGACATTAATTTGCTTACCCATAAGCTGTCCGGCTATGCAAATGCATTTACCTCGTATGATTATACATCATATGTATTTCGCTTTCCGAGCAATGTTTGGAAGGTTGCACTTGAAGTTTTTGCTGATTGCATGCAACACGCACGATTTGATGAACAAATGCTTAATTCTGAAGTTAAAGCAGTAATTCAAGAATTAAAAATGTACAAAGATGATTTTCAATCAACGGTTATTGAACAACTATTTTCTTCCGTGATGACCCCCCATCCTTATCATCATCCGATTATTGGTTATAAAGAAGATCTTTGGAATTTAAAACGAGATACGCTTTATAATTTTTATAAGAAACATTACCATCCAGGAAATGCGCTTTTAGTAGTTGCTGGAGATGTCGACCCCGAAGAAGTATTTATCGCAGCAGAACAATTTTTTGGTAATATTCCGGCGCATGATGATTACATCAAAGAAGAATTTTTCGTGCAACATGATATCGCGCAAAAACAGGTCGATGTCTATCGCGCACTTGAGCAGCCTTGGATTTGTTTTGCATATTTAATCCCTGGGCTTAAAGAACAAAAATCGCATTTGTTTTATATGATTTCACTCCTGCTTGCGCGCGGCAAAACTTCCAAATTGTATAAGCATTTGGTTGATGATCTTGAGATTGCGGTTGATGTTCAATGCTTCAGTTATGATTTATTTGATGATCAGTTTTTATTTATTTGTGTAACTCCCGGTGATGAGGAGTCTATTCCAAATATTAAAATTGAGGTAAATCGTATCATAGAACAAGTGATTAATGATGGAATAGAGGCTTGGGAACTTGAGGCTATCAAGAAGAAAGCTCAAATGGATTATCTCTCACTTTTTGAAAGTAATGATCAAGCAGCAACGATTATTGGGCAAATGTTCTTTGGTACGGGAAGTGAAGATTATTTGTTAAATTATTTAACCCTTGTTCAAAATACTTCGATACAAGATCTTCAAATAATCATGAAAGAATATCTACGTCCAACTATACAACATGCTGGCTACTTGCGGGCTTTACCTGCTCAAGAAGAAAAGTATATTGCTCAAATGCAAGAAGAATCTGATCTGCTTGATACTAAAATTTTAGAAAAAAAACAGCGTGAATCGCACGTTGAGCCACCGTGTTTTGCATTAACGCAAAGCGAGCCAGATCCAGTACCCTTCATCTACCCAAAACCGCAGTCATTTCGTTTAAAAAATGGCTTAGAAGTTCTTTGGTATCATAATACGCAAGTACCAAAAATCGCCATTAGTCTTCATCAAAAGGCAAATCACTACTATGATCCGGACGCGAAACTAGGGCTTTCTTATCTCCATAGCAAATTGCTTAATGAGGGCACAACAACTCATAATGCGTATGAATTGCATAAACTGTTTGAAGAAAAGGGAATATCGCTTTCAATTGACCCTGGTAGCATTGATTGTGAAACGCTCACCATTGATTTTGAAAGCACCTTAGCGCTCATAAATGAAATTATTACGAAACCGCTTCTGCCTCAAAAATCTTTAGAAAAAGCACGTAATCAGGTGCTCAATGAATTAAAAGAATATTGGGATACACCTACGGCATTTGTTAAGCAACTTGCACGAGATCAAATCTATAAGAACCATCCGTGGCGTAAACCGGTATATGGCACTGTTGAAACAATGCAGAATATTACCTATGAAGACATTCGTTGGTATCAGCAAAAATATATTTCTCCGCAAGGTTCCGTACTAATCTTAGTAGGGGATTTAAGTAATTATACGCCAAATTCACTGCAGCAATTACTTGAGAATCTATTTGGAGCCTGGCAGGGAGAACCAGTAGAAGAGCTTAATTTACCACCTATTTCATGGAAACCAACATCACCAATAGATTATCCCCTCCAGCGTGATCAGGTTGTAATTTGCTTTACTGCGCCATCAGTGGAAAGAAAGAATAGCAATTATGATGCATTGGCATTACTGGATATTATTTTATTGGGTGGAGCCAGTGGTTCTATGAACTCACGACTTTTCCAATTACGCGAGGAAACAGGGCTTTTCTATACTATCGGTGGGTCATTATGTGAAGGTGCAGGGAGAGCCCCTGGAACAATATTTATTATGACAATTGTTTCTAAAGAAAATGTATTTGTTGCAGAATCTGCTATAAAAAATGTCTTAAAAGACATGATAGAAAATGGCATTTCTCAAGAAGAATTTGCATCAGCGAAACACGTCCTAATGCAGTCTGCAATGCGTTATTTCGAGTCAAATGGGCATATAGCATCAGCATTCTATTTCTTGTGGGTCCAACAATTACCATTTGATTTATTTGACAAACGAGGGGACAATTTAGCTATACTAAGATTAGAGAATGTATATGAGGCTGCATCTTGTTATATTGATCCTGTTCAATTTGATGAGATCCGCATCGGAAGATTGACATAAAGAAAGATAGCGCTGAAGTCAGATAAAGACATCATTGTCTTGTTGGTAGGGGTTTGAGGTAAAGCCTTCAAAAAGGAGATAGTCATGGCAGTAAAAAGAAAAACCGCTAAAAAAGCTGCAGTTAAAAAAGCAGTTAAACGCGTTGTTAAAAAAAAGGCAGTTGCTAAAAAAACAGTAAAAAAAGCTGTTAAACGCGCTGCAACAAAAAAAGTAGTTAAAAAAGCTGTTAAGCGAGCTGCAGTTAAACGTACAGTAAAAAAAGCTGTTAAACGTAAAGTCGTTAAACGTGCTGCTGCTAAGCGTACAGTAAAAAAAGCTGTTAAACGTAAAACCGTTAAACGTGCTGCTGCTAAACGAACAGTAAAAAAAGCTGTTAAACGTAAAGCAACAAAACGAGTAGCAAAACGTAAAGTAGCAACAGTTGCTGCAGAACACGGAGCTACGCCAGGCATGGTGGAAAAGCGTCCTATGGCACGCCGACCAATGCGCAAAAAAAAGTAATACAAACTATCCTACTCAGCGCTTAAAAAAGGTGATCCTTCGGAGGGTTACCTTTTTTTACTTAGTACTGTTCAGGTTTAGATAGTTGCTTGAGCTTCTTTAATTTCTTGTGTACTGGTATCACTAAAATTTAATCCGTTTGTCTTGAGCCAGCTATTAATAGCTACCGGGAAATGTGGCAATGCAAAATTAAGCATTCCTTTGGCATATTGTTGTATCTCCCATTGTGCATGGCTATCTGCACGTAATTTCACGAAATGAAATAATGATATTAAGTTGCAGGTAAAGATAAATTCAGTAAAGGTGCATTGGGGAAGTACGCCACGGGCAAGTTCGCGGCATATACCTGCTTCGAGTAATGCCAGGTATGTTTCAGATGATGTTTTTAATGTATGCGCATAAGCTTCACGAATTTTTTGCTCTTCAGTAAACTCTTTTGGTACCGATCCTTGTTTATTCACGGGATCTTGGGTGCGCAATTGTTTGGGCGTATAAAACTCGAGTGGAATCTCAACATAACGACCGCTAATTTCATTGTAACTTACACCAACACGATGCCGCATCCATTGTTTAGAAATATATAAGGGGCACTTTACCCGAAATACCAACTGAGTATGCTCAAAAGGACTGGTATGCTGGTGAGAGATTAAATAATAAATTAGTTTTTCATCGCGAGGAGTTAATATACTACTGCGCGTTCCATAACTTACTCGTGCAGCATTAACAATATCTAAATCTGATCCGCTTGCACGAACTAATTCAAGCGCACTTATGCCATCGCCAAGTGGATCAATAATAAAAGTCATGATTATTCTCCTCAAAGTTGTTCTTATGTATGCGATATTGTAACATGAACGGATTTAAACTAAAAAACAATGTACCACATTCTGATATTTTTTCGTAAAGTTATAAAAAAAGTTATAAAATACCGATGAATGAAGTATTGTATTTATAACTATAAAGTTAAAAAAATTATATACAACAGAGATATCATGGAAAAAGTAATATTAACCGGCGATCGCCCAAGTGGTAGATTGCACCTTGGTCATTATATTGGTTCATTAATAAGCCGCGTGCAATTGCAGCATACCTATAAACAATTTGTGATGATAGCAGATGTGCAAGCGCTTACTGATAATTTTGAACATCCAGAAAAAGTGGTTGAAAATGCCTATGAAGTAGCCGCTGATTATTTGGCTGTGGGCATAGATCCAGAGAAGAGTACTATCTTTTTGCAATCACAAATTCCTGAAATTGCTGAGCTTACGATTTATTATCTTAATTTGGTAACGTTAAGTCGACTTGAGCGTAATCCCACCGTTAAAACTGAGATTCAGCAAAAAGGTTTTCAAGAATCAATCCCTGCTGGGTTTCTTTGTTATCCCGTGAGCCAGGCCGCAGATATTACGGCATTTAAAGCTGAATTTGTGCCAGCAGGAGAAGACCAACTTCCTATTATTGAACAAACTAATGAGATTGTGCGTAAATTTAATCGCATTTACGATACAACGTGTCTGAAAGAAGCACAAGTAATTTTAAGCAAAACACCACGATTAATCGGTATAGATGGTAAAGCAAAAGCAAGCAAATCACTGGGCAATGCTATATTTTTGGCAGACTCGCCCCAAGAAATTAAGCGTAAAGTTTTTGCAATGTTTACCGATCCTGATCATCTTCGTGTGCAAGATCCTGGCAAGATCGACGGGAATGTAGTGTTTGCATATCTTGATGCATTTCACGCTGACAAAGAAGAAGTAGCTGCACTCAAAGAGCATTATAAGCGTGGTGGTTTAGGTGATGTTACCATAAAAAATCTTCTTAATAATACACTGCAAGACTTGCTTGCGCCTATTCGTGAAAAACGAACATTGATCTCGCGGGAAACTATCACAGAAATGCTTAAAGCTGGAACAGAGCGAGCGCGGCTTGTTGCAAAAAAAACGCTCACTGAAGTGCAACATGCAATGAAATTAAATTATTTTAAATAATTGATTTACTGATGCTAGCACTACTTTTCGGATCATTTTTTTTTGATTTTTTGCTATACAATATATGCCATTATTGGTGTTGTTATGCAGTGCTCATGCTCTGGTGTATTTACGTCTTTCGCAAAAATGAATTCTGGTATGAAAGCTGTTTTTGGTTTAGTAGCGTATTGCTTTTGTTTGAGGGATTCATTATTCATGGACGCCTTGGTATCACTTGGTGTTATCTTGCACCGTTAATAATCTTTATCCATAAAGCACGGTTTTTTTTCCATAGCGATATGCTTTTTGGTCCACTATTGACTATTGGGAGTGCTATTATGGTTGACCAGATAGCTATTAAACTTTTATTGCAGGGTTCGGGCTTTTCCCTGTATTCACCGTGGACAATTGTTACCATTTGTAGTAATATTTTAATAGCAATCGTAAGTTTGAAATGTTTTAAAAGATTAGACATGCGGGGCAATCGCTCATAAGCCATTATATGGCGAATGAGAGGAAAGTCCGGACTCCAAGCAAGTAGGATGCCTCGGAAGATATATGCTTTGCATATAGGCAATCGAGGGATGCGTGAGCGTATGGAAAGTGCCACAGAAAATATACCGCCATACGATTTATCGTGTGGTAAGGGTGAAAATGTGCGGTAAGAGCGTACAGCCGAGCATAGCAATATGTTCGTGCGGAAAACCCCATCCGGAGCAAGACAAAGTAAGCAGGATATGAGTACTTGCCTCGCTGTGCCTGCGGGTATGTCGCAAAGATAGATGGTTGCCATTATGTCCAAAAGACATAATACAGAATCCGGCTTATATGCATGTCTAACTCTTAAAACTTAATTGATACATGAAACATTCTTTTTATTCTTATATTTGGCTTCTCCCTTTTTTTATCTGTTTCATCGGATACAGTATTCCCTGGTATTTTGTATCGCACGGAAATGTTGTAGTGCCCTCAGTTGTAGGTCTTTCTTTGCATGACGCAACATTAAAAATTTCGCAAGCGGAGCTTTCGGTGATCATCAAACGAGAGGAATCGCGCTCAGATTTACCCTGCAACATCATTATTGAACAATCACCCTCTGGCGATAGTGTAGTACGAGCTGGTCAACCAATTCGTCTGGTGAGTGTTGCACCAAAACAAAATGTTGTAGTACCGGATTTTCAAGGGAAAACAACGAAACATGTTACCGATTGGGCGGGGAAATTTGATGTCGCCATAAAATTAATATGGATAGATAGTAATCGTCCAACCGGAGAAATAATTGCACAATATCCACAAGCGAGCACTCTATTGAAAGATGCTCAAATAAAGATTTATGTATCGCATGGACAGTCGCCTCTTTTCATTATACCAACACTACTCAATGCAAGACCGGTTGATGTTGCTCGCAGCTTTGAACGTCATGGTTTAAAATTTTCGTGCGTGCAAGAAGATGGCACACATATGACCCCGCATGAGACTCATATTGTATGTGGTCAAAGCCCTATTGCAGGGTCAATCATTGATGTGAATAAAACAATCATTATTCAATTATCAATTAGATAGGATAATTCACTCGCATAGTTTTTTGGCAAATAAATTGCCATACTTCTTCTGGTTTGTATACGCTATTCACGATGTATTTATATCAACACTTCATTTCTAAAGGAGGTACTGATGAATGGTACGTATGCAAATCGTGTTTCAACATCCTGGTTAATTCTAAAATTAACCTACGGATTGGTTTTTATCGGCGCAGGTCTGGATAAATTCTTTAATATTCTTGCTGTATGGGCTCAATATGTTGAACGACGTTTGCCATCAGTGTTTATGACTGATGTACAAACATTTTTATATGCTGTTGGCATTATTGAAATTATTATCGGCGTATTGATTTTAACCAAGTGGACTAAATTGGGCGCTTATTTAGGATCAATATGGTTTTTCTTAGTTGTTGGCAACTTATTAATGCTTGGTATGTTTCATGATGTAGCTATTCGTGATACTGCTATGGCATTTAGTTTAATTGCCTTAGCGCATTTAACTCCCCAAGAAAAAGCATAAAAACTTACCCCTTTTGCAGGTAATGTCCAAATAAATTATAATATGCCTACGCTCTTATATTTCAATGTTTAGGTAAAAAAAGGATACGAACATGCAAAAGGGGTTTTCACTTTTAATACGCGATCATGCACATAGATTATTTTTTTCAGAATATTGGGTGTATGCCTGTTTGAGAGCATTGCTCTTCTCATGGTTTTTCGCATTATGCGCTCAAATTACACTCTGGCTACCATTTAATCTCGTACCCATGGCCTTGCATCCTGCCCCGCTTTTTATTGCCACTATGCTGTTTGGTAAGTTAGCTATCACGGCATATCTTCTTTATCTAGTACAGGGAGCTTTAGGATTGCCATTTTTTGCGGGAGGTCTTTGTGGGATTACTCGTATCATAGGTCCTACCGGTGGTTATCTACTCGGCTTTCTTGCTAGCATGATAATCTTGCAGGTGCTTAGTTCTAAATTTAGAAAATCAAGTTACAAATTATTTATCCTACTTCTATTTGTAGAAGCGATCGTTTTTGTGCCCGGATTACTGCAGCTCTCATGGTTTGTCGAATCAACTCATTTATTTGCTGTGGGACTCTACCCATTTATTATCGGTGATTTTCTGATTAAACCACTAATGACCATTTTTGTCGTGAAAATATGGGATCAATGGTACGAAAAGTAAGAAATTTAAACGCCGTCTATTTATTTATTGCAGCCTAATTACGATTATGCTAGATTAATTTGGACTTATTAATAACTCCTTACCAAAGCATTTAGGAGAAAAATCATGATTATCGCAATTGAGGCGATCGTTCAGTAAACGATCGCATACAGGTTCTGCTTTGTACAA
>CAYPYR010000004.1:0-5736 GCA_964415095.1 uncultured Pseudomonadota bacterium
AGCTGGGGAAGCTGTTCGTCGAAAATTTGGTAAAGATGGTTTTAACTCTCAATTCAATGCTATCAAAAAGCATAAATTAGATATCATACAAACACTTTTGCGAGCTAAAAATATTAAAGTTTATGCTAAAGAAGAAACATTTGGGGGATTAACTGTCTTAGATGTCGCTTGTATTTATTTAAATACAGGAGAAGAAGAAGGAAAGGAAGCAGAACAAAAAGTACTCAAAGAACTTTTGAGTAAAATAGATGATAAAACTATTATTGCCAAACTAAAAGAAGTAAAAACTCATAAAGACAACTCTCCAGGCAGCACTTTAATAAAAGATTGGTCACGCACTATTGAATTGCTTGAATCTGAGTTAAAATCAAGATTAAAGAATTAAAAAATTATTCCCGCGGAAAGAAAATTCAGCATGCTTAATTTTCTTCATCGCTTATTGTCTCGTTCTTACTATTCAATTGTCTGCGTAATACAAAAGCATAAGATGAGGTGATGCTCGGAGTACCAGGAAAGTAAGTACTCAAAACTGCTGGATTTTGATACGCTTGTACAAGATTAGAAAGAAAATCTCTACTCATAAACCAATTATCCCCATCCATTTGCACCAGAATATCATGTGGATCAAATGTGTGCATTAGCCATTGCATATTCTCAGATTTCGATCCGCCTTCTCTACTTATAATAAGCGTAACTTTATCTGCCAAATTGTGTTTATTAATATATTGATGCACTAATATGGGAGTACCATCATTTGGTTCATTAGCTATGTAGACGACTCGAACATGATCTGGGGCGTAGCTTTGATTTATGATGCTATCAAGATTTTTTGTATACCACTCCGCTTCGTTTTGTGCATGAACTACTATCACTATATTTTTATGATTATCTGCTTCTTCTTGTCTGTCAGTGCTATATAGATTATCTGTTAGAAAACAGACACTCAAAATTGCAAAAAGAATTAGTCTCAAATTATTCAAAATGTTCATCTTATAGCTCCTTCATTTTATAGTTTCTTCTACGAAGCAGTATATCAGCATCCATTTCATTAGAATAGTTATGGAGTTCGTATCCATTAGACCTTTCGTCGCAACATACATATTCCATTTTTCAAAAAGAATGATAGCCTAATCTGGACATAATTTTTCTTTCGCATCAGAGCAAAGGGATATAATGAAGCACACCAGATTAATTCTTTCATTCCTAGTATCATGTCTATTTTTCTGCAACATATTTGCTACTGAATATCCCGACCGTAATTATAATTATGTGCAAAGCAATAATCCTGATCATCCGGGTGATTTAATCATACATCATAACTTGGGCGCACGTTCTCACTATAATGATCCTATTGGCATATGTCTTGATATGATACAAGAGTTAATGGGAATCACATGGGTAAAAATTGCTTTTCAAGCAGGAATCGCAGGCTCTATTTTTTGCAAAGATTATTTAGATAGCAGAAAAGAAAAAGCCTATACAATCTTACCGCTTCCTACCACATACTATCCAAAAATTATAAAGAATATGGATGAACATGGGCTTTACTATAACATGCAATTACCTTGGATTAAGCCAAATTTAAAAAAGATGCAACTTGCAGATTTCGCAAATTATTTTTCAAATTCGACTCATGCATCACATTCTTATTTACCAGTTTTAGGTCAACTAAATTTATATTATTATCCAGCCTTTAGAGAATTTCTAAAGACTTGTCCCGAATATGATGACTTTATAAGTGATTTGAATAGAAAATTGAATGCAGATCCAAAATTAAGAAAAAAACTGCAAGATTCTTGCATCATCGAATATCGGCGCTTTGGTACCAAACCAAATGATCCCACGTCAGGAACAACAAAAAAATGTAAGATACCACTAAAAGATTGGATCAATAATGAATATATGGAAATCACTACAAAGCGATATAAACAAAACCAAAAAGCAACTACAGAAAAAATTATCGCTCTTAACAATCTTACCAGCTCTCTTCCTACACAAATACCAAATATAACCGATGCTCTTCTTGTAGATGAAGAATGGACTTCCGAACAACAAGCTGGTTATGATCTATTAAACAAACTTCAAAATAATTTGGACTCACTAGTATCATCAGGTTTATCACGTGAAAATCATGAAAGCATTATCATAGCACAAGAAGCATGTGATATTGCATCATACTATTTCAAAGATGGAGATAATGAAAATTATCAGCGGTATGTCGAGCGCATACATGCCGCACTTCTCACCGCAAAAAATGCAAACTTTCGGGAAACAAAAACTTATTTTATAGAACAAGTAGTCGCAGAATTTATTGATATTAACGATTATCAACAATGTTCTGGCACCCCGCTGCAGCATCAATTGCATCACGAAATTTTAAACTTATTTGGCAATACCATACCACTACATAACGCTAAAGTAGGCGGTATACATGATCCATTAGAATTGCTCTGGAAGGTTGGCGATCAAGCTCATGTACTTAATGCAAACAACGATGTAGCAAGAAGCTCTATCTGGGTTGATTGTGGCTGGGCATTATTACGCGGCATCAAAAATGCCGTAACCAATACGGTTCAAAATGCAATCGATCATCCGTTTGCTACTGCGGGAGATATTGCATTGTGCTATTTGCTACCCGGAGTATTCATAGCACGAAGTCTTATTTCATTTGCCATGAGCACGGGTGATCTAAAAGATCTGGGCAAATCATTACTTGAAGTTACTTGTAATGGTAGTGCAGCTGAAATTGTTGAAGCGTATGCAACTATTGGTGCAAGCATGGCTTTTTCACGTTTTGGCAAGTGCATGAAGAAAAAAGTCTCGATTAAAATGCCCGCAATAAAATCGGCACTTAACCGAACTAAATTAGGATCTCGGGTTGTGCAGGGTGCACAGAAACTTCAGGATACACGAGAATTATTTCATAAGAATACTGTTGCTTGTTTTAATTTTGCCGTTGAACAAGGAAAAGATAAACTCAATAAAGTAAAAAATATAATTTCTAAAGATCCTAATTTAATAACTATCTGTAAAAATGAACAAGAAATGCTCGAAATTATTGAGCTAAATAAACGTTGGAATCTTAAAGGATTGTTACATACACACAAAGGTGAATTTCTTCCGTCTAAAAATATTTATAAAGGAAAGAATATTCCTTTTGCTATTAAATCAGGTATGCATACAGAAAGAGCGCTGGAACATTTTATAAAAATGAACAATTTTTCTAAAAGTGATTTATTTTTAGAAAAACTACACAATGGAGTAACAAGAGTAATACTACCTCGTGAAGCATTTGTAGATAAAATTTATTACAAACGAGCTAGCGTAAAAACACTTGATGGAACTTCAATTCGTGGTATAAAAACTTTATGGCCAGCCGGAAAAGATAGCCCTGCTCAAACTTTAGCATATGCACATGAAATCATGCGTACACCAGGCACACAGATTAATAAAAGCCAGTTTTGTGGCATAGTAGATGGAATAAAAGCAACTGTGACATTGGATCCAATAACAAAAATAATATCAATTTTCCCTAATTGGCACCAATAGATAAAAGGAATTTATGAATGAAATAGCTTATTTATTTAATAGAATCAAAAGTTCAGAATGTGAATTCGATAAAGAAGAATGTGAAAATAAAATATTGTCACTTGCTAAATTAGATCAGAAATACTTAGATCAGCTAGTAAATTTATTTCTCAATGAACAAAATATCGAAGATAAAATTGAATTAGCTATTTTTCTAGCTCAACTTCAATATGGCAATGTTATACCATTTTTACTTAAAACACTGGAAACTACTGACATAGATCATCAATATGATGCAGCAATGGCTTTGGTAACATTATCTCATCCTGAAGGATATGAATTTGTAATAAAATTACTACACGCACCTAAAATTATTCCTATTGGTTGGTTTTTCTCTTCATTAGAAAAAATTAACAATGATATGGCTAAAAAATTATTAGATTACGCTGAAAAATTGTATCCAGACTAATAAAAAAGCATGCACCAATATGACAATTTCTAATACAATAATCTACTTATTGAATACAATAAAAACTTCTAAATGTGAATTAGATAAAATTATATGCGAAAAAAAAATTTTATCATTTGCTCAACAAGATCAAAAATATTTTCACGAACTTATCAACCTGTTCGAAAATGAAAAAAATAATAAAGACAAAATTGAACTCGCTACTCTCCTCGCTCGGCTTCAATATCAAGATGTTATACCTTTTTTACTTAAAACACTCGAAAGTTCTGATATAAATCATCAATATGATGCAGCAATGTCCTTAGTAGCATTATCCCATTCCAAAGGATATGAAACCTTTGTAAAAATATTTCAAGAGCCCAGAACTATCCCTATTGGCTGGTTTTTTTCTTCATTAACAAAAATAAATAATGAAATGTCACAAAAAGTTTTTCAAAAAATGAATGCTATGAGCCCAATAAAAGAACTTGCAAATAAATGGGTATCAGCTTATCGAGATGATTTCGATTTTGAAGAATGCTATGAAGATATACCTAAGATTTTATTTACAGACTCAAATGCTCTTCAAGAATTTATTGAGATTTATAATCATGAAACTAATAAGCATAATAAATTAGACTTTGCCCGTTTTCTTGCACGAGGCAAATCACATGCAGGAGAATCATATTTGCTTGAAGCATTACAAGATGAAGATGATATGCGAAGATATCGTGCTGCCATGGCGCTAGTAGAAATTTCTAACCCAGCAGGTGCAGATGCCGTACGCAAAATTATTCATGATCCGCAAAGAATTCCTGTCGGTTGGATTTTTTCTTCATTAGAGGAAATCAACAATGATATGGCTAAAGAACTACTAGATTACGCTGAAAAATTGTATCGAAGCTAATAAGAATAAGATGAGTTCGAATGGTTCGACAAGCTCACCACGAACGGATGGAGATTTTGAGCTCTCGCTTTGAAGTTTAATAACGAACAAGAGAGATAATTGCTTGAGCAACTTGAAAAATATTAAAAACTCGAACGCATTACTTATCGCGTGCCTTGACCACGAGCAAATCTTCCCACGCAGTGGTAAACCGTGCTGAGCGCTGCAACCGCTCGGGCAACCTGCGTGTGCTTTGCGAACGAGCAAAGGTCGCCGTATGCCGGCCCCAGCGGCGATTGATCTGATCAATCGTTTGCATCAGTGTATCATTCTTCTCTTTGCTCGCAAGATTCTGTGTACCCAAAATGCTTTGTTGCTGTTCACCATTTTGTACAAAATCAGTCAGCATTACCCCTACTTTTTTATAGCGATAGCCGTGCTTATACAATGTTTGTAATGCGTTGCATGCTTTCGCAATAAGTGTCGGCGTATGATCGGACGGCTCTGGCAATATTATAGTAGAACTGGTTGCATAAAAATCATCGCCCGATGCAAAACGACTGGTCGTCAACCAAATGCGAATCACTGCCGCACAGGCAGTTTGCGCACGCATTTTTTCGGCAGCACGTTCGACATAGCGCGCTAATGCTTGTGAAAGACTCATGAAATCCATGACCGGATCATAAAAAGAACGCGAACATATAATTGTTTTGTTAGAAACTGCCATATCGTGCAGCAACATGCAGGGCGTGCCGCGCAACTCTTGTACCGTGCGCAGCCCCATAATAGTCATATGCTTTTTGATCCACTCATCTTTAGCATATTTTAAATCCCGCGCGGTTTTGATATTCCATGCTGTTAAGAATTTTGCATA
>CAYPYR010000004.1:5836-16959 GCA_964415095.1 uncultured Pseudomonadota bacterium
GGCTTTCCCTTGAGGCTCGGATTAAACACCCGCTCGCACGAGACATAAAAATTATTACAATCAACTAAGGCTATCATTATGATATTTTATTTAACGAAGTGTGTGGATGACGTGCACCGCAACGCCCCAGATTTCAAAATCCATGGCAGTAGTGATTTTGATCGGTGCAAAGTTTTTATTTTCCGGCCACAAGTAGAGCATGTTTTCAATTTTTCTGATTCGTTTTACGGTAAGTTCACCATTAAGAATGGCAACGACGACATCATTATCTTTTGGCGTCAATGCACGATCAACAATCAATAAATCACCAGAATTAATCCCCGCATTGATCATGGAATCCCCTTCTACGCGGACAAAAAACGTCGCTGCCGGATGCTCAATTAATAATTGATTGAGATCCAGTAGATCATCGATGTAATCATCAGCAGGCGATGGAAAGCCGGCGGCAACACGCGCGATAAAGAGCGGCAATGCTTGCGGCTTTTGTGGATTAAAACCAAAAACAGCGCCTATAGCACTGCTTTTGGTTATACGCGTTTTTTTATTGATGTTCGATTTATGCATGATTTATTTTTAACATTAACGATTATTTTCTGCAGTTCTTAATATACGCATAAATTCTGCTTCATGCCACATAGATTCTGCAAGTTGTCGTGGGGTTTGACCATTACGGTTTCTCGTCAGCGGGTTTGCACCATATCGCAAAACCACTGTTGCCAGTTTGCCATCGATACTTCCTGCTAAAAGATGCAGCAATGAATCTCCATCTTTATCACGAACATGAACATTAGCGTTGCGCTGTAACAATAATTCTGTCATCCGTACACTAAGATCAGGATTTTTTGGATTACTTGCATATTGTACAGCTAAAGCATGATGAATAGGGTATTCTCCAAACACATCTGGTATTTCTGTATTAGCACCCTCACTTAGCAAACGTGCAACTATCGTCAAATGCCCGGAAAGCACTGCAGCATGCAACGGCGTAAAACCGCATACATTTTTATATTGATAATTTATATCTGCACCACTACGCAAACAGTCAGCAACTCTTACAAGATTGCCTCGTTCTACTGCATGCATAAGATCTTCCTGGATTCCAGCATAAGCCGCTGGCTCAAACACAATCATCAAATTGACCAGCAATAAACCCCATTTAAACATGCTATAACTTTCATAAGTAAATCATTGAGAATAATTTTATCTTAAATTTTTATACAATTTATCTAAGAACATTACTGAATCCCCATAAACAGTTTAGTGGATTTCACGTTATAAATCGATGGGGCTCACTAAAAAATGCGCGCTAATCACGCTATTTTTGCTTACGCGCGTCTTTTTATTGATGTTTGATTTGTCAGCAGTGTTCATTTTTTTTCTCTTGATCTTTATGCTCAATCTCCGCAGCTTCTAACAAAGCAAGACATTTACCACCACAATCGAGCGATTTTGCAAGTTTGCGAGGCGTTTGATGATGTCTGTTTTTTAATAACGGGCTAGCGCCATGTTCTAGAAGCACTGCGGTCATGGGTGCATTATCATCAGGTACGATACGATGTAATAAAAAGTCCCCCTCTTGATCACAAATATTGCTGTTAGCACCGCCCTGCAAAAGCAATTTTAATATGCCTTCATCATGATTTTCAATCGTATAATGAATGGGATGTTCACCATATTTATCTGAGATTTCGGTGTCTGCTTTGTGCTCTAACAATAATTTGACTGCTTCAGGATATTCCATAATAACTGCAGCATGCAATGGCGTAAACAAACTTTTTCCATGCTTTGAGTTAATATCGACACTATCTTGTAAGCATCGGGACATAAGTTCTATATTACCCTCTACCGCCGCGTGAAAAAGATCGTCATCGATTCCTGATTTCAATGCACCAATAAACCCCATCATCGTAATGATAAATGATACGCAGTATCTAACCATTGATGTAACCTTCAAGCTTCACCTATATTTGATCTTCAAACTACTTATATGACCCTTTTATTAAATATTTTAGCAAATTTCAAATTATAAATCGATGATATGAGTCAAGATGGCGCTTGCTTAAAAAATGCGCTACAATAGGCCTATATCCATTATTATTTATTGTTATTGTGAAAGGTATCCATGGCTATTTCTGCGGGACTTGTTGGTCTTCCCAATGTTGGTAAATCGACGTTATTTAATGCCCTCACCAAATCATCCGTTCCGGCAGAGAACTACCCATTCTGCACAGTTGACCCCCATCTTGCCATAACCAACGTTCCTGACGATCGTATGGGAAAGCTTGCAAAGATTTTCGGCTCTCAAAAATTAATTCCTACCACTATGCAATTTGTTGATATTGCCGGCTTAGTAAAAGGGGCCGCGACTGGTGAAGGTCTTGGTAACCAGTTTTTAAGTCATATCATGGAAGTTGATCTGGTACTTCACGTGCTCCGCTGTTTTGAAGATTCACAGATTATGCACGTCCATAATGCCGTCAACCCACTCGATGACTTTGAAATCATTTGCATGGAACTCATGTTCAAGGATCTTGAGTCACTGACCAAACGTAAAGAAAAAGTGCTTGCATTACTCAAGAGTGCTAAAACCAAGCAGGCTACTACGCAACAAATCGCTGCATGGGAAGCAGAACTTGCGTTTACTGACTCAGTCACCGGTGCATTGAATGCGGGTAAATTTGAAGAAGTACAAAAGTTAGTCCGTGAAGCAAAGGCCAATGGCATTTCGCATGCACCGCTGCTTTCGGGAAAAAATTACTTGATCATTGCAAACGTCTCCGAAGATGATCTTTCAGAGAATCGTTTTGAACAGAATCCTTATTTCCAAACCGTGGTACAACGATTTGGTCGTGATCGCGTGATCCCGGTTTCAGCAAAGATTGAAGCCGAACTTGCGCAGTTACCAGAAGACGAAGCTGCTGAACTCATGGATGCTTTAGGTATCACAAGCAAAGGGCTCGATACCATTATCCAAAAAAGTTATCATGCGCTTAATCGTATTACCTATTTTACCTGTGGACCAAAAGAAGTTCATGCCTGGAGCGTGATCAAAGGGACCAAGGTGCCACAAGCAGCTGGTGAGATTCACTCTGATCTTGAACGTGGTTTTATTTGTGCTGAAGTGTACAATGCAGCTGATCTTTTAGCTGCAGGTAGTGAGCAGGCGCTTAAAACTACGGGGAAGATTCGTACCGAAGGTAAAGAGTATGTGGTACAAGATGGTGATGTTATGCTTGTTCGCTTTAATGTGTAAACAACCATCATTAAATACTCACAATCTATATACTTAATAATACTAAATTTTAATAACAATTAAGGGTGTTGCGTCAGCACACCCTTAAAATCCCGCTGACCAAAGGACAAGCCCTTTGGAAACCCTAACGCCTCAGACATTGCCCGCCGAAGCGGCAAAACTCGGCAAAACAACGTGGCCATACCATGAGTGCCACAATATTTGCAAAACATGCGAACTTGTTATCTTCCGTTCGTGGTGCCCGTCCGTCATAGCCTTGGCGACGACGGAAGCCTGTCGAACCATACGAACAAATATTCGCTCCTGTCCTTCGACAAGCTCAGGATGAGCGGGTCAAAAACAATTCGATGGTAAAAAATTTTTTGAAAACTTAAATTAATCAATCGTTCGCCCTGCCGTGTCCGGCGAAGCTTTACGCGAAGACGGAAGCGGAGTCGAATTGGTGCGAACTCAATTCAAGTTAACAACAATAATCCAGCGAAAAAGTGGCCGCCAGGAAATAACATACTGCGCCTTGGTATACCCAGCAGCATGCAAGTATTGCTCAAGTTCACTGCGCGTAAACGCGCGACGGATCGAACAAAGACCGTCAAACACGCATAAGCGATTTCTCAAGAATGGGGTAATAAGTTTATATGCAAAGATAGCTAATGGGTGACGATGCAAATCGTTAATCACAATAGCTTGTCGTGCCACTTTGCCGGCACGAATAAAAAAATCAATTAATTGATCATCAGAAAGATGGTGGCAAACGAGCGTTGCCGTCACGACATCAAAACTTTTTTCAGGTTCACTAAGTTCCGGCTTGCTGCGATGAACAAATCGCACACGATCACGTAATGATGAATTTTTTGTATCAAGAATATTTTGCGCATACTGAATTGCACACGTATCAATATCAATGCCACATACCTGTGCATGATTAAAAGTGCGTGCAATCTTGCAGGCAAAGCTACCACCACCACAGCCGACATCAAGAAATGATTGGGGTGTAGGATGCAACGCTTTCATGGCACGAATGGTCGCACGATCACTACCAAGCAGATTGCCTAAAATGCCAAGCTTGCGCAGACAATCGTAATATTCATCCATGGTATAATGAGCGGGACCAAGGTCCATGATTTCTAGTTCTTTCGAACGTGTTTTCATTACGTACCTCGCTTGAGCAACAATCCTTCAAGAGAAAGCCCGGGACCAAATGCAAGTGCAACAGTATGCTCGCCAACCGGTTGGCAAGCGCGCAAATGATTTAATACAAATAAGAGCGTGCCGCTTGACATGTTACCATATTGCGCAAGTATCTCCCATGATGCATGCGTTTGTTTTCGCGAAATATTAAGCGCAGCTTCTATGGCAAGAATGATTGCTTTACCACCGGGATGCAGAGCCCACTCAATGGTATCAGGCGAAATTTCTTTTCCAATTAACTCTGCAAGATATGGCGGTAATGTTTGAGCAAGAATCAGGCCTACATCAAATGCAAGGCGCATGACGAATCCGTGATTGGTAATATCCCAACTCATTTTATCAAGTGTATTTGGTATCGCGAGCGCTTGTTCTTTTTCTATATACCAGAGTGCTTTTTCATCCAATGTGGGCGCGCCAACAATTGCTGCTGCCGCACCATCACTAAAGATAAGATTTGCGATCATGGTATCCGGCGCACCTTGTGCTTGCCAATGAAGCGTACATAATTCTACACAAATCAGCAGTACACGATTTTTAGGTGATTCTTTGGCAAATGCTTTTGCACACGCAAGCCCGCGAATGGCACCAAAGCAGCCCATAAAATTGAGGCCATAGCGTTGTACATTTGGCGCAAGACCAAGTTCATCTATTAATAAAAATTCAATCCCCGGTGCCATCATGCCAGTGCATGATACGACAATGATATGCGTAATGTCACCTACCTCGCCACCCCAATCTGCAAGTGCTGCTTGTGCTGCTTTCTTTGCAAGTTCCGGCGCATATTTTTTATAGAGTTCGTTACGAACATGCGTAGACGGCGTTTCTTGAGGTTTTTTTGTACTAAATAATTCCCACTGCTCTTGGGCTGGGAGTGCAAAATCACTGGCAACTGTGTGGCGAAAATCTATTGCAGCGCGTGAACAAATTGCGGCATTACGTGAAATTTCTTTTTCAGAAAACCAGCCGATAGCCCGCATAAAATCTATATACTTATCTTGCGAAAGACGACATGTTGGTAACGCAGTACCAAGGCCAATGATGGCTGTTGTTAGCGACATTTTTCAAATACTACCACTTCGATAAAACCAAGACCATAGCGAGTTGAGCGAATTTTGTTAAATCCCGCATCACGTATCATTTGGTGCAGTACATCACTTGTTGGAAAACATTTAAGACTTTCAGCAATATAGCCATATACTCGTACATCACTATGCAAGAGTAGACCCCAAAGGCCGCCCCATACTTTCAAAATTGCCGACTCGATGATGCGAATCATATTATTTTTTGGACGTACAAATTCTAAAAAGGCAGCGGTGCCACCGGGTTTTAATATGCGATGCAGCTCACTGAGTAACTGAGCAAGATCTGGCGCATTACGTAATGCATAACCACCCGTTATTATATCAATCGATTGATCCGCACATGCAGTATTGCACATATCGCCGGTTACAAAGTTAACATTTTTATAAACATTGCGACATTCAGCAATGTGCACCATTTCAGGCGTAAGATCAAGGCCAGTAATAGAACCTTTAGGATATTTTTGTGCTAGAGCAAATGAAAAATCGCCCGTACCTGCTGCTAAGTCTAAACAAACCGGTTTTTCAAGAGCGGGTAGACGGCGAATAAGACCTTTTTTCCAGAGCGGGTCAAAACCAAGCGATAAGGCACGTGTCACAAAATCATATTCGGGAGCAACAATGGAGAAGAGTTCTTTGTTATAGTCTCGTTTGAGTTCAGGATTTTTGAGATATTTTCGCATTTCTATGGTGCATATTTTCTTCATACTCTCGTCTCCCTTGAGCAGTTTTGCTCTTTTATAATAACATGCGACTTTGCTTCATTGCGCGCGTAATGTGATCATTTACTGTTTTTTCCGTCAAGGCGCCTACATGTCCTATCTGGTAAAAGCCTATTTTGGGAACACCAAAAAATTTAAAGGTTTCGCGCATTTGCACCATAGCAGGATTTTCCGTGCACGAACGTCGATACCAAAGTGGCATATTAGAGGTATTTACTACAAATACTTTTTTAATATTGTGAAGACCTCGTGCATAAAAACCACCTTCATAATGCCATGCATAATTGGTAATAAGATCAATCCATGTTTTTAAAATGCCGGGAAGCGAATACCAATATATCGGATGTACTATGAGCAACCGATCTGCTGCCATAAAACGCTGTTTATTTTCTTTAAAGAATGGATTGTTTAAAAACGTGCCTTCAGGTGTTTCTGCTCGTTCATGATGATAAAATGGAATCTCATCTTCGCGTGCATACAAATCAAGAATATCAACGTCATGACCTAAGGCCTTGAATTGATTGACGAGTGCAAAAAAGATTTGTCCGTTTAATGATTCATGACGATCATGAGCAAAAATGGCGTATATTCGCATGCGCTTTCCTTTTTATGCTTAAACATTAAAAAGAATTATACCTAAAAAAATTCACCTTTGCACTAATCATCGCTTTTAAACTAAAATTCAAAAAAGGAGGCGGTTAAATTAATTTAACTTATAGCTCAATCTTCATCTTCATCAATTAGAGCACACAACATCCAGTCGAGAAAGAATACTGCGTTACTTGCTCCGCCAACTATAGCAAATCCTGCACATATGGCAGCAGGACTATTCAAATGTTCACTTACACTCAATATACATCCTGCACCGCATGCTATAAGGCTTAGGGTAAGACCAGTAAAAGAGATTACAAATGCCGGTCCATTAACCATCGTTAACGTATTGTTATATTCGATCTCTTGTTTTGCAAGCAATGAATTAAGTTCAAACATCATATTATTAAGTGCGTCTTGTATTCTCTCAGAATTATCGAGCAACTGATTTAAAGAATTTTGCATTTTCTTTATTTGTTTTTCTGTTAAACATGGCGCCATTTGTGCAAAGGTTTTGGCATTTGTTAACGCATCAAATTGCATAGTGGTAAGTGGAGCGCCCAGGTGCTCTAATTCTTTTTTTAACATTGTAGCGATATCACGTCTTGCCTCTTTTGTCATAGGAGCATTAATGAAATTCTCGATTATAGCTGATCGTTTGCTCGACAATACATTTTGTTGAGTAATTATTTTTTGCGTTATTGAATTAGTTTCTTGTGGATCTTTAAATTTTAAATCAGTCGTAATGGGTAAAATAGTAGTACGTAATTGATCATGTTTTGATGCCACTAACGGTGATGAACTAAACATTCGACTAAACGTACTCGGGCCCGATGAAGCTGCTCTCGTCGTCATGTTGACCATATTGCTCTTAAATGTAGCTGCAGCTGTTTCTGTAGTTCTTAATGATGTTGCTCGAGGAACCAATTCACTCATCGCACGAAACGTACTACGACTATTTGATAATGCAAGCTGATTAAGCTTATTCGGTGTTGAAAAACACTTGCTCCCTAATGATATGATAAAACCGGTCATTAGCAGTAACTTACTCATATTCTTCCTTCTGCTGGTTACTTAAAAAATTAATTGTGCAAATGCTTGTTTAGCAGTATAACTTTTTTAACGTTCACTACAATAAAAATCGCTTTATACTACTATGCATGAATAATGGCCATATTGGTTAAAATCGAAATTAAGAAAAGAAGCTTATTATGCCGCACAATACTCTGTTTTTGTTATTAGACCAGCACAATATATCATATAAGGTTTATAATCATGAGCCGGCATTTACAGTCGAAGAATCTGGTTATTTGCATGATATGATCCCTGGCGCTCATAGCAAAAATCTATTTCTGAAAGATAAAAAACAAAACTTATTTCTGGTAAGCGTCCTTGATCATAAGCGTGTTGACTTAAAATCACTATCTAAAACGCTCGGCCAAGGTGGACTCTCTTTTGCATCTGCTCAGCAACTCCTGGATCTCATGCACCTTACACCTGGCTCAGTAACTCCCTATGGCCTTTTGCATGATACGGAGCACAAGATTACTTATGTGCTCGATAAAGACTTTTTATCGCATGATCTGGTTAATTTTCATCCGCTACGTAATGATATGACCATAAGCGTTACGACCCCGTCATTTCTGGATTTCTGCACGATTATTAATCACGTGCCCGATATCCGCGAGATACCAACGTTAGTTTAAATTTGAGTGAAGTGCCGTTTTGATTTACACTAGAAGGTACCAAAAAACTTATAATTACGCACAAATTTTACTTATCACGCTATCAACCGAGATTCAGGCATGGAAAAACGTTACGATCATTTAACCAGTGAAAAAGCAATTCAGGCACTCTGGGAACAAGAAAAAATATATCACTACACACCCAAAGCAGGGCAAGAAACATTTAGTATCGACACCCCGCCGCCAACGGTCTCTGGCGCGTTGCACATTGGGCATATCTTCTCATACACCCATGCTGATATTATAGCCCGCTATAAGCGCATGCGCGGTTTGGCCGTATTCTACCCTATGGGTTTTGATGATAATGGTCTTGCAACCGAGCGGTTTGTAGAAAAGACGCATAAGACGCGTGCGCATCATATGACCCGTAGTGCATTTATTGATCTCTGTTTACGTGAAACTACGCAGGTTGAAGCACAGTTTGAATCGCTCTGGCGTTCGATGGGACTTTCAATCGACTGGGCACATATTTACTCGACCATTTCACCCAAAGCACGCAAAACAGCGCAGTACTCATTTATTGATCTGTATAACAAAGATCTAATACTTCGCAAAGAAGAACCATCACTTTTTTGTACTACCTGCCGTACTGCCGTTGCACAAGCTGAACTTGATTCTCTAGAAGTAGCAAGTACCTTTAATGATATTGTTTTTACCACTGAATCCGGCGAAGAACTTATAATCGCCACTACTCGTCCTGAATTACTTGCAGGCTGTGTTGCTATTTTTTACCATCCAGAGGATCCAAAATATAAACATCTCGCCGGACAAAACGCACGTTCACCGATCTATAATAAATTAGTACCGATACTTGCCGATGATACGGTTGATCCGCTCAAAGGCACCGGTTTGGTGATGTGCTGCACCTTTGGTGATCAGCATGACATTCTCTGGTTTAAAAAGCATAATTTACCATTAATTCAAGTAGTTGGTTTTGATGGCACCTGGACGGCACTCACGGGTGAACTCATGGGTATGACGGTGCACCATGCGCGTAAAAAAATATTGGAATTGTTAGCACAAGCTGGTGCTCTGCGTGCACAGAAAGCAATCACTCATCACGTACAAGTGCATGAGCGTTGCAAACAAGAAATAGAATATTTAGTACTCAAGCAGTGGTTTATTAACTTATTAGATCACAAAGATACATTCTTGCGACGTGCCGATGAAATTCGTTGGTTCCCCGCATTTATGAAAAGTCGCTATGTTGACTGGGTATCAAACCTTTCTTGGGACTGGTGTATCTCCCGTCAACGATTCTTTGGTATACCATTTCCCGTGTGGCATTGCAAAGATTGCGCGCACGTGTTGCTTGCCAAGCTAGAAGATTTACCAATCGATCCGCAAGAAACGCCCTATCCGTATGGTAATTGCACACAATGTGGTAGTAGCAATATTACGCCCGACACTGATGTGATGGATACCTGGAACACGTCATCACTGACGCCACAAATTAATAATAACTGGCCGGGCCAGCCGATTATTCCCGCGCCGATGAGCATGCGTCCACAAGCACATGATATCATTCGCACCTGGGCGTTTTATACCATCGTTAAAGCGCAATATCATCAAGATATGATCCCCTGGCGCGATATCGTGATTTCTGGTCACGTGCTTGCTGGTAAAGAAAAGATCTCGAAATCAAAAGATAATAATAAACTTGCGCCTGAAGCATTACTTGCACAATACTCAGCTGATACGATTCGCTATTGGGCAGCATCTGGTGCGCTTGGCACTGATACGGCATTTAGCGAAAATCAATTGAAGATTGGTAGTAAGTTAATTACCAAATTGTGGAATGCGTTTTTGTTTATGCAGCCGCACATTACGAATTACCAAAAAACTGATGCTATCCCTCAGGATGCATTGAATCAATGGTTATTGCATGAGTTCTCAAGTGTTGTAAAACGATATATTACTCATTTTGAAGCATATGATTATCATCATGCGCTGGCGACAATAGAGACGTTCTTTTATCAAACCTTTTGTGATAACTATCTTGAACTGGTTAAAGATCGCTTCTTTAATCCAGAAAAATATAGTGAGGCTGATCGTGTTGCAACGCAATACACGCTCTATGAAGTTGGACTTGGAATTTTGCAATTGCTCGCGCCCTTTATGCCATACGTAACCGAAACTATTTATCAAGAGATAGCACGTGGCCATGAAGGTGTATCATCACTACATACGCTCGTTATCAATCTTGCACGGTACGATTACCACTTTACTGAAAGTGTACAAACGTTAACTACGGTACTTTCTATTGTTGCACACGTGCGCAAACTTAAATCAGAACATGCGCTCTCTTTGAAAACGCCATTGGGTAGACTAACGATTGCGGCGGCTGATCAAGCACAGGTAGATGCGCTTAGTTCACAAATAACGGTTTTGAGTGGAATTACTCATGCACAAGAGATTGTATTTTCAACTTCGGGTGTTACGCCGGGGATGAATTCAATTGATGATGTGTGGTATGCACAGATAGATTTGAAATAAGTTTTTTAAACAAAAAAGGCGGCTACAAATTGTAGCCGCCTTTTTTGTT
>CAYPYR010000004.1:17059-19996 GCA_964415095.1 uncultured Pseudomonadota bacterium
AAAGACCATGGTTTTCCATTTTGAAGAACACGCGTTTCTTACCTGCAACTTTTCCAAAGAGAATGTGACGTTTTTGCGCAGGAAGCAATGCTTGAGCCCAATCTTGTGCATTTAATCGCATATCGATACCGTAATGCTTAAACTCTTCACCCTTTTTTTGACTATGCTTTAGATGTGATGATGCTCGTTGATAGGCAAATGGATTTGAGCTGCCGGCAATTGGACTTGCTTCGTGAATCTCATCGCCATCTTGTCTCATGTAAACATAACTCATTAAGAAATCTGCTAACTTCCATTCTGGATCATCAATCATAAATGTACCTTCTTCAAACTCTTGTTTTTTATTGATAGCAAGAGAATAAAAATACCAGGTCAAATCTATAATCGATTGAAGATATTCTTGCGGAGTAGCTGTAGGAATCTCATCTGCTGCATCCGCATAAAAAAGTTTATGTGCATATGATCCACCACGTTCAATCATGTCATAAATCATTTCTTTAGTAAGACCAGATTGAGTACTTACCGTAAGATATTGATCTATATACTTATTAAGTTCATTCTCTTCATTCAACACTTTACGTACTGGAGTTGACGTACTACAGGATCCTAAATCGATAATACTATCGGTTAATTCTTTTTTCTCTTCTTTGATAATAGGACCACTCCAGAGCTTTTTGGCAGCACCAGACCAGGTCGTATCTAATTGATTATTGATGTCAGCAATTGCATTATTAAAACAATCTACATAGAGTTGCCATACCGCTAACGTGTGATGTGCACCCATTTCAGCATCTTCTGAAAAAGATCGCTTAAATTGTGTTTCAAATGCTTTTTGAGTAGCATTTAAATCATTTTCATTAGTAAACAATGTATATGAGGCTGCTACTATGAGATTTTCAATCTCAGCATCCATAGCTTTTTCTATGCGATTATAACACTCTGCAGCAGTGTCTGAAAGACCACCTTTTACATATTTATCATTGGTATATTTGTTTAAAAATCTAGCTACTGATCGGCTTTCAAAAGCATCATCTGATAATTGCTTATTCATGTTTTGTAAAATTTCTTGATGATATGAAGCTGAAGCTACCATCTGACTTTTAATCTTTTGATAATCGCTATCCAGTTTCAATAAAAGTTCTCTTTTTTGCTCGAATAAGCTTTCTTTGCACGATTCGATCGTATCATTTTGAAGCTTAAATAATACGGGATCGCACCATGAAATTTTAGCAATTCCGCCAAAATGAGCTAAGCGCACTAACTTTGATTCTTCTTCTTTATAGTTATTTATTTTTTCTTGCATAATATGCTTATAATAATTAACAATTTTTTCTCTATCTTTTGGATTAGCAGCCAATATTTTCACTAAGCTAAGCAACTTATAGCATTCAAGGCGTGCAATTAGAATGTTAACGTGTTTTTTTGCATCGTTAAAATGTGCGCCAAAAATAGGATTTAAAAGTCGAATACGACTCAAACCAATATATGGATCATTAATTTCATTATAGAGCGCAATAATGGCGTTGCAATGTTCATTCTTTGTAAATTTCTGTTCATATTGCTTGCAACCATTTCTAAGTTTCATCAACGTTTGTTCAATTGATTCATTAGCACTTTTATGTTGATAAAATTTATTTATGACAGACCAATCTATATTTTGGGTCCATTTTTTTAAATGATCACAGAGTCTTTTTTGACGATACGCAATATCTTTATTATTAGTATTCCAACCATCAATTCTATTTTGAATGCTGTCAGAACAGTTTTGATATTGTGCTATGTCAAAACCTTGATTTTGTAATGTTTGGGCAAGTGGTAATTTTTTTCGAATTTTTGTTATTTTTGAAATCTCATCAAACATGCGATGTTGTTCGTTTGCTGTTGCTTCACGATCTTTTTTCAATTGCGTTGTCTGAATTGATCTAAGACGTTCATACTTTTGCTTCAACGATTCTTGATGCAGTTTTTTTTGTTTTTGAGCTTCTTGCTCAATTAATCGCAATTTAATATCATTTTTATCAAATGGTCGCTGACGGATTAAATCATTTATATTAATTGGGCGATTTTGAGCTTCTTGCTTTTTGCTTAACGTGCTATAAAAATTCTTGGTCCAGTTTTTTAGTTTAATCACGGTATATACTGCACCGGTTGCTGCAGCAATAGTACCACCAATCACTAAACCCTTAGTGCCTGAAAACATTTCACTCGCATATGATTTAACATCATCAAATGATGGTAAACTCCATGGTTGAACAGAATTCCCAAGCATAGCGGTAAATATTACTATGCTCAGCACTCTTTTTAAGTTTTTAAATGTAAAATTCATAATTAACCCCATTGATAGCTATTTAAGCCTAAAATCCCCATTTTTTATCTATATAACCTAAGTATATTAAATATATTCAGATTGTCAATTTATATAGAGAGTTATAGTGATTTATAGCCTAAAAATCCCTATATTCTTATTATTTTTACTTATATTAAGACAAAATAGGGGTTACAGATAGGCTTTTCCAGCTAGAAAACAGTAAAAACCATAAATTTCGGCTATAGAGATTATGTTAGGGAAGTTTACAGAGATTTTACTGGTTACTTTTTATTAATTTAACCTTGGATACTTTTGTATACTTTCTTGATATTGCCTAGCTAGATCAGGCAAAATATCATATTGTTTGAGCAATACAGCTTGATAATACTTCGATGAGCTTGCTAAATCACGGTCAGTAAGAATCACCTCGCGACCTATACGCTGTAAAATATTATCATATCCTTGTATTAACTGACCCACGTCTTCTCGTATAGCATTACGCCAATTAATATCACCTGGCTTTTCTTGATCAGGCAAATATTTCCACCCAGCAACATACTTATATAATGCACTGATACCATCCTGTTTTACCAGTGTATTCAATGCATCATAATGAAAGTCAGGAAGCA
>CAYPYR010000004.1:20096-26208 GCA_964415095.1 uncultured Pseudomonadota bacterium
GCTAGCACTATGAACCTCATTACCATCTTGCCTTAGATTCACATAATTCATTAAAAAGTCTGCTAGTTTCCATCGTGGGTCATTAATCATAAATGTACCTTCATCAAACGCTTCATTTTTATTGATAGCAAGAGAATAAAAGTACCAGGTAAGATCAATAATCGATTGCAGATATTCTTGTGGTGTATTGGTTGGAATCTCAGCTACATCACCATAAAAAAGGTTATAGGCGCATGCTCCACCGCGCACAATCATTTCATGGATTGCTGCTTTAGTAAGATCAATATCTGGATTTTCAGCAAGGTAGCGATCTATATACGCATCAAGCATCTTCTGATTCAACATAGTACGTTGCAGAAAAGCATAACTACTTGATCCTGAATCTAATACCGCACAAAGATTAACCATCGTGCTCATCAAAATAGTACCTAAAAATATACTGATAATTCTTTTCGCATTTATAATCATAAAATTCATAATTTCATACCTGCTTTTTACTATTTTTCTATCACTCTTATTATAGTTGCTATATATTCAGATTGTCAATTTTAAAAATATAGTACTATGAGAAAAGCGCCTGGTTCTTTTGATTTTTCGGATATTATGGCAAAATAGAGCTAATTGAAAGGATTTTCCACGTGATAACGGTAAAAAATAGGCAAAAAACAATAAAATTCGATACTGAGCACTACATCAAAAAAGCTCAAAAGATGCTTGCTGCGCTCAATTATGACGATTTTGACCTGGGTATCTGGTTAACTACTGACCAGACGATACGCCATTATAATAAAGAATATCGCCATAAAGATAAGCCTACCGATATCCTTTCTTTCCCCTATCACCCTGAACTTAAACCTGGTGAGCGCATTACCGTAAAAAGCGATGATGACAAAAACCTGGGCGATCTGATCATTTCCTTGCAATATGTGGTCAAAGATGCCCCAAATTGGGGTCATAGCTTCACGGAGCGCATGGATATTCTTTTAGCCCATGGCATAGCCCACGTTTTGGGATACGACCATGAAACTGAAGCTGAATATGCCGTTATGCAGCGTGTGGAAAAGAAACTGCTTGCCGCGCTCTAATTATTAGCTGTTTTACGGTATTTTTCACCAAAAGTATGGTTTTTAGCCATTTTTCTCCCTATTAAATTCCCCTGATAGAAAATAATCAAATTTTTGGGACAAAATCATTGCTTTTGGGCAAAATTCGCGTAGTCTTGAACCTATACATTTTGAGCAAAAACGCGCTATTTTCCGCACTTTTTTCTTTAGGGACACTACTTTTTATTATGAACATGCACGAACATTTATCTATTATTACCGCCGACCCTGGGTATGAACCTATCTATGGGACAATCTATGAAGGACAATTCATCGTTATTTATGAAGACGAACAGGAATTTGTCCCTGATCTTGAGTGTCCAAATCCTGCGGAAGAAACCATTCATTAATTACTATTTTTACCTATGATTGCAATAATTCGCCCTGTTATCTATGGTCAATATTGACAAATTGTAAAATTTATAATTAACTAGATCTATAATTGTTAACTCAAAAATGGAGTGTTTAATTATGAAAAAGATACTTATTTCTTTATTTTTCTTTGTGAGCATGCTTTGTAGTCCAGTTATGGCAAACGGACGATTGTATAATGAAGATCAAATATTAGAAGCACAAACTATTGTAAAAAATGCTCAAAAAAAGATTTCAACCGCACAAATACTTAAAGATCGTGGCATAATTACATCTATTGATCGCTTGCAAGAAGAATATGATAAAGCATTGCAAACAACATTTCAAATTAAGGGTCAAATAGGAGAATTTACTCCCCTAGATTGTGCCGTTATTGCTCAAAAGAAAAAAGCATTGCTACAGTTTCTGGATTTGGGCGCACCAATTTATTCTGAAGTCACCAAAAATTCAGCACTTCATCATGCAGCTGAACAAGATAACCAAGAAATTCTTGAGATAATAATTGATGCTGCAGAAAAACAACAATATCATATCAACGGTTATAACAAACAAGGTTTTATACCACTTCATAAAGCCATATCGTTAAAATTTATAGAAAATATAAACGTTTTATACGCGCATGGCGCAAGCAATCTCCCTACAAAACGGGGAAATTATCCAACACATCTTGCCGTTTTAAGTGGCGATGAAGATATATTAAAACTGATTCTTGCTCATAATATGAGCATCGATATTAATAGATTTGGATGGCAAAATGACCTTCCTCTTGGTCTTGCAATTAAACAAAAAAATGCACATCATCTTGTTTCCTGTCTGCTTGAACATAAAGCAGATGTTTTTATTATAGGCGAAGGCACTGGTATCTCGCTGATAAATTTGGCCATAGAGCAAAAAAATTATCCTGCACTCGCACATATGTTGGCATACGTAAAATTACAACATGATCCAATAACTACGATTGACACTTCGGTTGAGAATGTTGATAGCCCGCTTGCTTATGCTATTAAATTAAAAGATAGAGCTGCGGTACAGTTACTTCTTACAGCCGGTGCAAACCCAAATATCCCATCACTAGGCTGCCATGTACTTAAGATCGCCGTAAATCATGGCACGGAAGAAATAATTAGGTCATTAGTTCTCAACAATGCACAACTTAATACTCTTGAAGATCGAATCAAATTTTTTGATACTATTCGTCGTAAAATCAAAGTAGGAAGATATACACCCGATCTTTTCATATTTCTTATTGAGCAATTTAAACTTACTCCTGAAGAACTTACCGCTTATCCGTGCGATTTTGCGCTTAAATTAGATTCACCAGAACTATTAAATCACCTTCTCAATAACGGTCTTCCCCTGAATGAGCTCATAGATCCCGGTATTACTTTGCTGCATTTAGCAATAGAATATAAAGCAAAGGAATGTATAACATTGCTTTTAAATCGACCTGATATTGAAGTTAACAAAACAGATATAAAAGGCACTCCTCCAATAAGTCACGCATTAGAAACAGAACTCGATGTTGATGTTATTCGTTTATTCCAATTTAAGGGCGCTGATTTAACCTTAAGAAATAATGCTGGACTTTCAGCAAATGATATTGCTCAAGCAAAGGGAATCAAATTAACGCATCGAAAAAAGAAATCACGCAGAAAAAAAACTGCTGCCAATCAATTGGCCATACCTGCTTCTCCACAATCTGAAACACCAGAAGCTGCACCTACTGCTCCACTGTTAGAACTTAATGAAACTGTGTCGATTGCTCCTGATAATCGTGAACAAGAAATACGATCCGCTGCAATAACCGATTTTGTGCAGAATGATCTTTTAGCATCGATACTCAATCGAGCAACTACAATTGTCGATGAAAAATATACCGCTGCAAAAAACTATATTGAAAAGTTTGGCAAACATCGTTTAGTACTAGTTGATGAGCAAAAACCAGCTTCACCTAGTGGATCAAAACGTAGTAAGCAAACACAGAAAATAGCACATTTTGAAGACAATATTGGTGGTATATATCATAAGATACGATTATTTAACACCCGTGGACAACGAGCACTTGCAAAGTCGCCAGTATTCGATCAGGAAATTAATTATATTCCTCAAATACAAAAGCGTCACACCCTGGTAGATCAACTCTGCGAAATAGATCCTTCTTATGTTACACGACATGATGGTACTGCAAATGAACTACCATGCTTTAGTGTTAACATGAGTAATGGTAACTATCGCCAAGATCTTAAAAACTTATTAAGCGATGCACAGCATAAGACCATTGGGGATAAACAAGATCTTAATCACCTTTACTCACTACGTGTTGATGAAAAGGTTAGACAATTTGGCATTGTCGAAGAATTTAACATTGATACTACCAAAGTTGAAGTTACTATTCCTGGTGAGCTTTCATATATGGATCAAGATGGCAATGAACAAATAAAACTTGGTTTTTTCCAATATGGATTTAGCCCAGATGAGCGATGTATCCATCGCTGCTTCCGTCCGTATGATGATCACACACCATTTATCACGCCAACACTCAAAAATGCATTCAAGATTTTTGTTGAGAGCAATTTTAACGAACTTGCAACGGATGAAAACCGTGAGCAAGCGTATGAAGATTGTATTAAGCGATTAGCTTGTTAAAAAATTAGTTTTAGGGACAGTATCATGAAAAAAAAGATTTTATTATCAGTTATTTTTAGCTTTTTAATGGTTGCGACTGGATTGCAATCATTGCCTGAAATATATATTCAGCAAGCAAATGAAATCATTCTTACTTGTCGAGAAAAGCTTGCCACAATTGATTCGTTAGCGGTTAAAAACCCATTAATCGATAGAACTCCGTTATATAAACGAATACTTGATGCAACGCATAATTTTTTGGGATTTGGGCGAACACCATTACACATTGCAACATTTGCTGGTGATATTGACGCTATTAAAACTTTTGTTGAATGTCATGATGACATTGATAAAGTTGATGCAAGCGGTATGAACTCACTCATGCACGCAGCAATTGCTGGTAATGAAGAAACGGTCAAAGCACTCATAAAACTCGGTGCATCAACTGAAACGGTTTCTATCAATAATTTTACGCCACTATTTTTTGCGATACAACAGGGTTATCCGCACCTTTTTCAACATCTTGTCTATAGAATACCTGATCAAGAGCAAGATAACTTTTTTAAAAAAGTAGGCGCAATCAAACCGGCCGCATCCGAACATTCACTCGATACTACTCATGATCCACTACAATTTATTATTCATCATGGAAACCTTAATTTTACCGGTCACAATGAAAAGCTGGATTATATAAAAAAACTTTTAACACTCAATATTAATATTAATGTACCTAATGATCAGGGTGATACACCTCTCTTGCAATTAGCTCGCACAGAAACAGACATTGAAATTGTCGAAGAACTTCTCAAAAGTCCTCAATTTGTGCAATTGAGAAATAAAAAAACTAATGAGCATCTTTTACATATTGCTGCATCAACTAATGCAGATTTTTTTAAGCGATTATTCAATGCCCTCGATCAAGACTCATTAGAAGTATACATCGATGCAAAAACTTCAACTGGTATAACGCCGCTACATTCTGCGGTTAATGCGCAGCGCGATAAAAATGTAAAGTTATTACTTGACCATGGTGCAGATGTTGATGCAGTAATCACCTCAACCGAAGAAACCGCGCTGCATCTTGCCGTAGAAAATGATGATCCGGACATGATTAAGCTTTTATGTACGCATGGTGCAAACTCTAATCTTGTTATAAAAGATAGCATGCGCACACCGCTGCATTTAGCCGTATCACTGCAACGTGCAGATTGTGTTGATGCACTCATCGCCAATGCACAATCACTTGATCTTAATACTTCTGATCATTTAACTTCAACGCCTCTGTCATTAGCAGGTGAACTCAATAATTATCGCATTGCACAAAAACTACTGGAAGCTGGTGCTGATCCTAACAGACCAATTGAATTAGAAGTTAAAGATTATGCTATTTTTCAGATAATAGCTGAAGGCAAGCTTGAAATACTTGAGCTCTTATTAGAATATAAGGCTGATCCTAATATCCTTGATGAATCAAATGACACACCATTACATTTTGCAATCTACCTCGCAACTAAAGATCCTAATAACTATAAAATTCTTCGATTAATAACAACACTTATTAAACATAGCGCAAAGCTGGACCTCCCCAATAAACAAGGAAAAACCGCCCGAGATATGATCATTGCAAGTAAACAATCGAAGCTTATTGCGCTGCTGTCAAAAAAAGAAGGTGAAATACCCGCAGCAAAAAGTCCGCCTAAATCTACTAAAAATGGTAAAAAGAAAAAGCAAAAAAGAAAAACTCCAGTTCGCACATCGCCGCCAAAAGCACAATCAGTTATTGATCAAACGCAAACAATTGATATCGATACTTTAGCAATCACGCCAGAAGTCCAAGAAGCTCAAGAAGTACTGTACCGTGAAGAATCGCCGGTTGCTATGGAAAAGAAAAAAGACTTGATGGATTTTGCGCGATCAATAGTTGATGGTATCGTTGAACGCGCTGATGCAAAAATATGTGATACTCGTATTAGAGAACATACAGCAATCGCATGTGACCTCAAGCAGCAGCT
>CAYPYR010000004.1:26308-36266 GCA_964415095.1 uncultured Pseudomonadota bacterium
CCATTATTTTTGATGGCCAATCATTGCAGGAAATCTTAAGTAATCCACGCGTCGCACAAAAATTGGATCTTAAGCATCTGTACTCACCAAAAGTTGATCGTTATCTCAAAAAGTTTGGCATAGTAGAAAAAATTTCGATTGAAAACACGGTGTTAGAAGTAAGTATTCCTGGTGAATTAGTTGATAATCATGGACAAATTGTTATTGGTTTCTATCAATGGGGCTTTAATGCGCACAACGAATGTATCCATCGCTGCTTTAGACCATATACTGACAAAACTCAGTTTATTAGTCCATTACTCAAAAAATCACTTAAACCGTTTATTGAAAATAATTATAACGCACTTGCTGATAATGAAATGCGCGAGCACGCGTATCAGAAGTGCTTAGAATATTTAGAAACTTTCTAGAATTAAAATACCCCCGCACAAAACGTACGGGGGTATAATTTTTTAGTTAACTGCTATAACACCTGTTGGCGAAATTGCTGAGGCAATTGAACCAATTGGTATTGACGAGAGTAAGTATTTAAGGTCTTTATCATTGAATCGAATACCACCACCAATAAATGGGTTAGCATTATTCTTACTAATAAAGTCATCAATACCAAATACCGTATAAAGATTCTTCAAGATAAAGACGCGGTTGATCCATTTAAGATGGGGACGCGTATCACATACACGATTGTTACCTTTAATATCAAAAAGTTCCATCGTCGTTATCCAATGCAATTTATTCGTTGGTAATGGCACGTAGTAATCAACTGCCATACCAAACGTACTTTCAAATAATCCGGTACGGAATACTAAGCGATCAAAACGTTTACCAAACTGCAATCCGAAGAGAATAGCGTTCTTAGTCTGTATATCAATCTCTATAGCATCTGGATGATCATAGAGGGCAGTAGCGTTTGGCGCACAAAGTTGATTGCCTTTACAGTCAAAACGACGCTCAAAGACGCGCTGTTTCTGAACGGTACCTTTTTCATCCGTTAATAATTGGAATAAATAGAAGTAATCATTTGATGGACGCACGCGCATTTCAAAATAACCTTTTGAGTTCCAATCACGTAACATGGTTTCTGAATGCATATCAATCAAGATCTCAAGATTATCGATTAGTTTTGCATAATCTTTAATCGCTTTAATCGATGTTCGTAAATCACGATACGTCTCTTCCTCATTGATCAACTTGCCAAGCACCCCTTTACCAGTATTCAATTTTTCAAATACTTGTTGTGCTTCATTAAAGCCACCATGTGCACTACCTGCAGCATTCTCAAACGTATCAAATGCGGTACCTACTTTTTGCGAAAGTAAACTCACGTTACGCGATGCATCCGTAAATGCGGGAACCGTATCTTGCGAAAGTTGTGCGGTAATGATAGAAGTATCGTGCAAGATCTGTGGTGAGTCTTGTCGCAAACGCATAGCCACTTCTTTAAAATCTTGGAGCGTTTGGTTGATCGTTTCTTCGTTTTGTTTCAAAGAGCGCTCAAGCACTTCCGAGAAATTTGCAATGCGATCTGAGGCACGAGCAAACCCTTCAAGCGCAACGCGAATATTATCTTCGCCGCTACGTGATGCAATGGTATTCTCAAGTGAACTTGCCACCGCTTTGACACTCGTTGCAATATCACTAAATTTAGAAACCAGCTCGCTCACCATAGGTGGTGACTGACTTGGCAGTTTTAACGCACTGCCGGGAGAGAGATACCCCGATGTTGAATCACCCGGGTCGATTTCGATATGTGAATTACCCAATAGCCCCTGCTGACGAATCACTGCATGGGCATTGTTACCAAGTTTAAATTGTTTTTGTATCCAAAAAACAACGTGTGCGCGATCATCAATCAAATTTATTTCTTTGACGGCCCCTACCGTAACACCGGCGATTCGTATGGGATCTTTAACTTCAAGACCAGTAGTGTCATTAAAATAGGCACTATATTGATCATAACGCCTCGTATCAAAACGAAACGATCCGATCGAAAAACTTAAATAGAAAAAGATGCCAATCGCGGTTATAACAAAAAGGCCAACAATCGTTTCTGTTCTCATCGGCCGCTCACTTTCCTGCTGTTTATAGCCAGTATATCTGTTGTATGGTATACCAAACGCGTTTTTTTTCCTGTTTATCTGGCGTTTGTACCGTAATGCTATCCTTTACAAGCACGGCAAGAATTTTCTTCTCTGCCGTATGAATCTTTCCCCAAGATAACACAGTATATATGGAAGGCGCAAATTCTTGCGTGAATATTTGTTTAATCTTCGGAAGATCTTTAGGAGAATCTTCATAAAAATTCTGTAGTATAGGCCAATTGCGCTCCCAATCTTTTCCAAGATCGGGCGCAAATCCTTCAATAGCTTTGCTAAATTGTTCTTTCATGGTCTTCACATCAAGAGCTTGTGGTTGTCTCAACCCAAGCAGACTTGCCATGGTACTTGATAAAAGCCAGGGTTCAATCTTATCATCGGTATTCCACACGGTAAAAAGATCACGCAGCGCAGGATCTGCAACGGCTGGCCCTTCTTGGCCTCGTGCGGGAAGCGCAGGCGGCTCATAATCAAGCTTTAGTTTGTCAAAATCTTTAATAGCCAAAAGCTGGGAAATATCATCCAGCGGCTTGCCGCGCACAGCAAGAAATTCCGTTACGCGCTTGAGGAACTCACCCGGTGCCAATTTTTTCCCATCAATGCGCAGTGATAGACCGGCAAGAATTTTATACCACGGTTCGCGAAATGTTTTATTCTTAAAATCAAACGCACTATTAATGTTTATCTTGCCACTCTCAGCGGCAATACACACATTGAGTGTGCCATCAATACCATCCTGCGCTTGGGTAAGCGTAAATGTGCGATAGCGATTAAGATGCGGTAAAATATTTTGTAAGAACAATTTCTCTGTTGCACCTGGAGCCTGTTTTACTTGTTCTGCGGTTTCATTTAACTCATGCTGCGTTAATGCTGCTATGGCAACCTGCAGGCCAGCTAAAGCAAGTTGAGTTGCTTGTATGCGCCCTACTTGCACATCATCATAGGCACGCTGTACGATTACGGTGCGAAGTAACTGTTGTGAGATCATGCCAATAATAGCAAGAAAGAGAAGCGTGACGATCATGATTGAACCATTACGTTGCACGCGACGAGAAACAAATCTATTTAACTGCTTAATTATGTTTATCATAGCGTTTATTATTTACTCGCAAAAATAATTAAAAATTACTGCGTTCTTATTAGACCAGTTGCATGAGTTTTTTTATATCTACTTTTACTATTTTCGGGGTCTGCTTATTGTTCTCGTTTGATGGTTTATTTGCATCGGGTGTTTGGCTTTGTTCTGGCTTTGTGGTTTGATCTTTTTTGTTTTTTTTCGCAGTGCCATATATGGTAAAAAGCCATTCAAAGGGCGTTGCGGTATACGAGGCCGTTTGCTCGTCGTTCCAGAGCTCAAGGTATACTTTTACAGTCTGTGGCATGAGATTTTGTGTTTCATCATCAGTGCCCCATGTGGTGGATATGATCTGCTTTTTGCTCTTATCTTTCTCTTGCTTATCTTGTTCTGGTGATGACATACAGGTTACCGAAAATGCTTTTATATTTTTCGCAACCGTGGCCCGCAACATCGTGGTTGTATTTTTGTCCGTCTCGCTATCTTGCTTGCTAATGTTAGTTTTTGTTAAGTCTTGTGTTTCAGTGCGGATCAGCGAAAAACTGATCGGTGTTTCTGCACTTCGCTTAGTTATGCCAATCAGTTCATAAGTTACGCGAACCGGCGCGGTAAGTTTTTTGCTCCCAAGCGGTAACGTGCTCGTCGTGATAAAACTGAGTTTTTTTGTTTGTGCGATTAACTTTTTATCGAGATTTTTTACTTTGTCTTCATGCACGAGCGCAAGAAATGATGGTGTTTTCTCTGATTTTTTTTCTGTCTTTGCTGCTTTATCTTTATTGTCTTCAGGCTCTGGTAGAGTAACCGGTAATGCAGCACCGAGATCTTGGGTAAGTTGATTGAAGAGGCCGTAGAGTTCACGGTCAACAAACATTCGTTCATCACCATATTTTTTGACTAAAAACGTCGAGGTCATCAATTTTCCAAGGGCTACCAATACAATACTTGAGAGCGCAAGCGCGAGTACAATTTCAAGTAAGGTGAAACCATTGCGTAATTTCATCGCTGCTCTTTTTTTTGGAGAAGTGCACTTGGTATCAACGTCATTAACGTAAGCTTTTCTTGTGTTGCATCACTTCGTTCACCGGCTTCCCATGAAGCAGTTGCACGAACAATAGTGAGCTCTTTTGCAAATTCTTTAAATGCAGACTTTGGCGTAATGGCAACAGTTGCAACATTATACGTTGTTTTGCTCCCCACTATTTTTTCTGCTTTTACTGGTTTGGTCGGATCATGCATGAACGATTGTAATTTCGTTGTAAGCACTGAAATATGTTCAAGGGTTGTCCATCCTTGCCAAATACCGGTAACACTGATACTTTGCCAGCGCAGGAAAATAGTCATGCACGCGCTTAAGGTAGCAAGCGTAATAATTACTTCCAAAATCGTAAATGCTGTTTTTTTATGACGCATTTTGTTTCCGATTCACCTGTCCCAAGAATGCTTCAAGTACCAATTCTTCTTTGAAGGTCAGATCGTCAAACGTTCCTTGCAGCTCAATCGTTACGGGATCAAATGTCCCCACGGTTGAGACCACTACATGTGCCTCACGGTCATTTTCGCGAAACAGATTTTTTTTCCCATCAGTTATTTTGCCCCACCGTGCTTGCTCGGGTAGCTCAACAGTTGCAAGCGTAAGCGGATCAACCGGCTCAAAGGTCATAGTAAATTTTTTATCCGGATGTTCTACTTGGCGCATCAGTACCACTGAATCTTTGCCATTCGGTTTTTTATAAAAAGTTAACTGATGAGTCGAGTGGGTTACCAATGCTTGTTCTTGGGCAAAAAATAATAATGAATTTAGGCGATCCGGAATTGCTTGCCACTCGGTTAATGCGCGATCGGGGGATGCGCGAAATAGCATCCCCACGATCAGTCCAATTAAGGCAAGCGTAAATAGAATCTCAAAGATGGTATACCCACGAGATAACGACACGGCTATCCTTTGTTATTCTCCAAGACGTGGATCGTCTTCACTTTCTTCTTCATCGGCACCAAATGAGTAGAGTTCATATTTCTTAAATTGATTTTTGAAACGGCGTGGCGGATAGTTGTATTGAATAGGATTTCCCCATGCATCATTCATCTCTTTATCTTCATCAAGAAATGGTCCGGTGTAATTGGTGGTCTTTGCTGCTTTTCTGGTCAGCTCTGAAAGGGAGCGTGGATATTTGCCCGTGCGTAATGCATAAGTCATGATAGTACTTTGAATTGATTGCAATTGTTGTTCTGTTGCAGATACTTTTCCACCGGTAAACAACTTCATAATACGCGGCGCAAGTAATGCCATCATGACACCAATAACTGCAAGTACAGCAAGCAGTTCAATGATACTAAATGCTCTACTTTTTCTGATAAGTTGCATATATAAACCCTTTCATTAAATTTATTTATTATTGAACACGCTTATTTATGTCTGACATCGCATCAAACATTGGTAAAAATATTCCTGCTATCATCAGTATCACGACTAAACCGAGAATCACGAGCATTACCGGATTAATTTTTGCAATGATACTATCAATAAATTCTTGTAGTTCTATCTCATAATCTCGCCCAACACCGATGAGCATTTGCGCAAGTTCACCTGATTGCTCACCCGTACTAATCATATAGTTTGCCATAGCGGGGAAAATTTTAGTCTGTTCAAGATAGTATGCAATTTTTCCTTGCTTGATAATATTATCCCGCGCACCTTTGAGCGTATCAACCAGCACACTATTATCAACAATATTACATACGATATCAAGCGCTTCCGCAAGATTCACGCCCGCATCAAGCAGCATGCCAAGTGTTTTGCTAAACTGCACTACGACGCGCGTTTTGGTAAAGTAGGACAGTACGGGCAATTTCAGCAGCAGCACATCTAAACGACGCTTGCCTGTTGGCGTAGATTTCCAATACCAAAACCACATTATAAATAATATTATTCCGCCGATAAGATACAAACCATATGACCACAAGAAATTTGAAATACTCATGAGTATTTTAGTGATGGTTGGTTCTTGCACTTTCATTTCCGTGAACATGCTGGCAAACATGGGCACCAGGCCCATGATCAATGCGAGGGTAACCAATAATGCAAATGAAAGCATGAAAATCGGATAGGTCATTGCTTTTTTGATACGCTTTTTAGTTTCCGCCTCTGTTTCAAGATAGGAATAGAGGCGTTCGATAATATTTTCAAGTTTACCGCTTGCTTCACCCGCGCGTACTAATTGGATATAAACACTTGAGAATAATTTCGGATATTTGGCAAGAGAGTCCGCAAAACTTTTTCCCGCAGCAAGATCATCTTTAATCGCTGCCAATATTTGAGAAAAGCGCCCCTCAAATTGCTTGGCAAGCAAGTCTATTGCCGCAAGGAGTGGTATACCGGATTTGAGCAGCACGCCGAGTTGTTTGGTAAATACCAAAATAGTTTTTTGATCAACGCTGCGCTCAAACATTCTTTTAAAAGAAAATTTTCCTTCTTCAGTAACGGTGGTCAGCAGCAGTGTTGTTGGCAGCAATCCACGACTATTAAGCATTTCTTTAGCATCACTTAATGATGCAGCATCAATAGTACCACTCAGAGATTTTCCCGCACGATTGAGGGCTTGATAACGATACAGGGGCATAGCTGCTCCTTTAAGCGGAGTTTTAGTTCTTTAATAATTATTGCAAATTTTTTTTACTTCATGCTATCATCGCAACGTAACCGAATAGCAATGTACCAAAAAGGAATCGATCATGGAAAGAAAATCTTTTGTACTTCTTTATTTAGCGCTCAGCTGCATACTGCAGGGAAGTATCTTTGCGATGAGTGGCTCACTTGCCATGCATCCGCACGTTCGTAATGCAATCAACACTTCACGCTCTGGCGTTGCACTCACTACCGCACCAAGTAAACTTGATGCCATCGCACAGTTACCGCTTGAGAAAAAATTTGATATCGTCGATAGCTCCTGCATGACCTTTCTTGACCGTCACTACAATGACCCTCACTATGTTGACCATCTTGCTCATAATCTCGATCATCTGATTATCATTTTACGTACATTTAAATCAATACTAGGGGTTCATGGCAATCTACCTGCCTATACTATGTTCAAACTGTTTACTGATAAAATCAAAGCATGTGAACTAGTTGATTACACGGTCGTTGAACAAATTATTAACTATTTACCGGCACTCGTTGGTCATTATTTCAAAGAAGAAGCTCCTACTGGTAATAATGATCCACTCATACAATTATTACAAACAACTATTGCCGGCTATATTAATATTATAGGCCCCAATTTTACGCAGCATAAAGCACTATCACAAAATATTACTGCTGATATCAACATGATTGTGCAGGAGCAATTACAAAACAAAGAAGAAACAATGATCGCGCGTATGCGCCTTCGTTTTATGATCATGCGATTTATTGATACGCTGTTAAGCAAAGTAGTCTGGAGCCAAATCAGCTATCAAAGTAATTGGTCATCATTTTTGAAAATTGCCCATAATCTTGAACGTCTTTCTATGCGCGGTATTATTGATCATGCCGATGATCTAGATAGTTTGTATTGGGCATTAGTGCATCGTTATTGCTACTTTATTACCCTGACCGGTTCGTTCTTCCCGCCAGCATTTTATCACGAGATGGAAGACGATCTTGATGCAGGCAATGTACCATTTTTATATCATGAACAAGATGCCGTTACACCAAAAATTGTAGTGCTACAATCGGCAATCTTGCAGGCTAAAATAAAATGCGCTGCACTCGTGCAAGGTATTGTTTCTGATCCTGTTGGTAGACGTCGTATTTCGGCGAGCAAGCGCCATGAGATAGAATCACCGGTACAATGATAATTACTATTCTCAGCTTAACCTTCTGTTTATTGGTTAGTTTTATTTTTTTGTGGAAATCAGGTGAATACTGTATGCATTATGCTATTGAGCTTGCCGTATTGCTTGGTATTCCAAAAATGGTAATCGGATTTGTGATTCTTGCAATTGGAACTAATATTCCGGAAATGTTTGTCGGGTTATCATCGCTACTTAATAATGTGCCACTACTTTCATTTGGCAACCTGATTGGTGCAAATATTACTAATGCTACTATCTTGGTTGGTCTGCCGTTACTGATATTTCCCAAAACGTATCGTATCGATAAGCCATCGTGGATAATGCACATGATTGTCTTAAATGGTTGTATCATGAGTGTTATATTACTATCAACATCATTACCAAAGTGGTACGGCATTGTATTAATTATAGTGTATCTGATTACCATTACGTACTTATTACGCATGAAAATGGTTGATCATCATGATAGTATTATAGAAAATATGGTGACGAGCAAAGATCGATCTTCACCAATTTTTACCATCATTAAATTGATTGTAAGTCTCTGCATTGTACTCGCATCAAGCAACATAGTAGTATCATGCGGCACTCACTTTGCACAATTACTTAATATAAAAATTGCAATTGTAGGCGCTACATTACTCGCCCTGGGAACAACACTGCCGGATATAATCTTGAATATCATGGCAGTTCGTATGAATGAATTTGAATTAGCATTAGGCAATGCTCTGGGATCCATGCTCCTTAATGGCAGCTTAATTCTTGGTATTCTCCTGATAAGCGCGGGACCACTCACGCCGGAGCGATTATTCTCGTTTTTATTAATGTTTATACTGCCGGCATTAGCAATTATAGGTTACGCCACCCTGCGCGGTGATAAAATTAATTATCGAGAAGGTTTTCTTCTGGTAGCTATTTATATTTCTTATATAGCCTATCTAGGATTTTCTAATTACACCTGATTGCAATAGCGCTGAGCATGCTTGTGCCAACTTTGCAATGCATGATCAACTGCTTCTGCATCTGTTTCACCATACTCTACCGGAAGAATGTCCAGCGGTTCCAATGTACCGCCAACAGGTATGAGTAATTTTAACGCATTATGAATTTCTTTGCGATTTTGCGCTCTCGCAAGCCTTACGCTCCCCCATGGGGTCAAAAGCAGCAAAAAGACCTCATCATTAATTTGTGCAACTTCAAATATTAATCCATTTTCATTATAGGCATCAGTTGGATCTGGCTGCACTGAGGTGTAATGCGCAATAACATCTTGGTCATTTATATCATCGATATATCGCATGATCGTTTCTTTAATGCGCATTACGCTATTAAAAAGTTCATAATTATCGATGTCCATTATGTACTCATTACTATCCGAAAGAGCATAATGCTTAAATAGTTGCGTCTTAAAACGAAATTCTTTGTTAAAGCAACACGCACATGATGGCGCAGCTTTATACAAAGGTATAAAATCTTTAAAAACTATTTTATCAATTGTTGTTTTTTCTTCAGGTGGATAATAAGGATATGGCAATCTATCTTCAAGAGAATAAACAGCCGGCGGCAGCTCAATACCGTTAAAATGCGTAATTTTAATCAAACCCCATTGACGTGCAGTTGCTGATCGAAATTTTCTCAAGGTGAAACGTTTCATAAATTTTTCAAAAATTGCGTTATATTCTTCTCTCTTGAAAGCACTGGTCACCAACGATATACATCCCCAGGGTGTGTATAAATAGTGAAAGAATCTTTCACCTTGAGCGTTACTGCTAAATGAGATTATGAGCCCATCATTACTATAGTAATCTATATAAAAAGTGGGCAGCAATTGGTTAATTTTTTGGAATGGTTTCGACAATACTTCGTTGTTGCATTGTCGAAAAAGTTCAAAAATATTCATCACCACGGTAAATAAATGGTAATCATGCACCGCAGGAGATAACGGTTGAGAAAA
>CAYPYR010000004.1:36366-40253 GCA_964415095.1 uncultured Pseudomonadota bacterium
ATGATGATGAAGAACCAGATGATGATGGTCGGCGACGCATTGGCGCACGATCACGACGTTCTTCACGTGGAGGACGCTCATCCATTACTGGAATTTCTGCTGCTGCCGCTGGTTGCACTGGCTCAGTTAAGAGCTTGAGCATAGCTGCTGCAACATCAAGTGACGTAACATTTTCATCAAGCATACGATCAACTGCAGATGCAAAGGTACCTAAATGGCCCGCTGCAAGTTCTAATTTCACGCGCTCAATTTGTTCATTTAATTTACGTTCTTGTACATCAAGTAAGGTTGGTACCACTGCAGGTTCAATTTTTTGCTTAATGTAGTGTTGTATACGTTTTAAGTTATACATTTCACGACCAGCTACGAATGTAAACGCAGTTCCTGTACGACCAGCACGACCGGTACGACCAATACGGTGTACGTATGCTTCTTCATCAAGTGGAATATCAAAGTTTATAACCATGGAGACGTTTTCAACGTCAAGACCACGGGCAGCAACGTCTGTTGCTACTAATACTTCTACCGCGCCCTTACGGAACTTATCCATCACACGATCACGTTGATTTTGTTTTAAATCACCATGAAGGCCTGCTGCAAAATAACCACGACGTTTGAGATGATCAACTAATACATCAACCATACGTTTGGTGTTACAGAAAATAAGCGCAAGTTTTGGATCATGAAAATCCAATAAGCGAGAAAGCATTTCAAATTTTTGTTTTGGTGCAATCTCAACAAAGAACTGAGCAATTTGTGCTACCGTCATTGCTTTGTGCTGTACTTTTAAAAATTGCGGATCTTTTTGGAAGTTGCGCGCAAGTTGCAAAATTTCAGGTGGCATAGTAGCCGAGAAAAATATTTTTTGTGAGGTTGACGGAATATCTTTGAGAATTTGTTCGATATCCTGACGGAATCCCATATCAAGCATTTCATCAGCTTCATCAAGAGCAAACATTGCTACATTACCAAGTGATATTGTGCGACGTTCAAGATGATCCATAACGCGACCAGGTGTTCCTACAATAATATGAATAGGATTTGATCTGAGCGCTTTTAATTGGTGCTCAATTGGTTGTCCACCATATATAGGAAGTACATTGATACCTGGTTTGTATTTGAGTAAATCTTGAAGTTCTTCAGAAACCTGAATAGCCAGTTCACGCGTTGGGCACAAAATAAGTGCTTGTAATGTACGGCTTGAGGTATTAATACGATCAATTATGGGAATACCAAATGCAGCAGTTTTACCGGTACCGGTTTGCGCTTGACCAACTACGTCATGACCTGCAAGTAATGCAGGAATAGTAAGTTCTTGAATTGGGGTTGGCTCTTCGAAGCCTTTATCTTTAATAGCTTGCAAAATTTCTTTTGATATAGCTAATTCATCAAATTTCTTTTTGATTTCTACATTTTCCATAAATAATATCCAAATCCTTATCGGAATTAATTAAAAACGCACAGAGTATGCTCTACGTTTCATGTGGGTAATTGTTGTATTCGAGCAAACACATATTATTGCTCGATATTTTAGTGTTGCACGCGCATATCGCGTTACCATGATAGCGCCGCGTATTTGTTGCTGTGTGTGACGCTGTTCATGAATGAAACAGAGAACACCACGCCTGACGATGAGGTCATTTTCTTTAGCCTGGTCTTACCTGCTCTTATTGTTATCCTACCATATAAGGTTTCTATTTGCAAATCGATAGGCCTAAAAACCGCACTTTACCTGCACTTTGATGAAGAAAGGCCCTCATGGGGTATATTGACTCCTTGATTCACTTAGAAATATTTATCCATTTACGCTATTTTTCTCTCTAAAAATGCTCCTACTCTCCTATTTCATTGCTATAACCCCGTTATTTTTGTCATATATTAGGATAATAGTACCGTTTTGATTCATTAATGAGGTGAGAAACCATGGCAGCACCTATTACTCACATTATTCTGGCCCTCAAAATCTTCACCCTTTTACCTGCTACCATTGATAAAAAAGCCTTTATTGTCGGCACCTGCTTCCCTGATATTCGCTATATAGCAAAGATTGACCGCAAAAAAACACATATTGAGCCGGTATGCTGGCAGGATGTTAAAAATGAACCTTCATCATTTCGTGCGGGGCTACTTTTTCATAATTTGGTTGATAATTTGCGCATAAAACATTTTGAGCCTTTTTTTTGGGATCGCACCAAACTTTCACAATACTCGCCAAGCTATATAAAACTTTATCCACTCATCATGAAATTTGCTGAAGACAGTATACTTTACCCAAAGAGCAATCAATGGCATGAGATAGTTACCTATTTTGATACTATTTATGAAGAAGAACGAGCGTTTTCAATCCCCGAAGCAATCATACTCTCGTGGCATAATTATATAAAAAATTATTTAAAACAAGCACCTACACTCACCACAATCAATGCTTTTTGTACTCCAAAGAGTAATATGATGTTAAATACTCACGAAGATATTGATGTTGCAAATACCTATAATGGGTTTTTAAACAATCAGGATTTCAAAAATAAACTTATAAATTTCTATGATACGTTTGAAACATTATTACACTAAGGAAAAACAATGGTCGACGCTCGCGCTTGTTTAAGAACAATTGCCTGTTTTTTTAGCGTAATTTTAATAACGGTTGTGTCAATTTTTTCAATTAAGTTTGCACCAATTATTAAAGATCCTTCGATGCAACCATCAATGTGCGTACATGTACTTGGTGATAGCCATTCTTTTTTTTCGTTTGGCTTACCGGAACATTACACTATCTTCTTTCGCACATGGGATAACTTTTATGATGAAAATCGGGGCATTGTTCCTGAAATGTTCTCTTTTTCTCGTTTTAACGTTGAGAGCACAAGTCCATATAAAAATTTACCGATTCGCATGAACTGGCTGGGTCCGATCACCATGCACCGTATTGGCCGCGACGGATTTAGTGCAATTTTCCTGCCGGACTATCACGTTAAAGAACATGATATAGTGGTATTTGTCTTTGGTGAAATTGATAGTCGTGCACATATCGGTAAACAACGAGATCATAGCAAACGACCGGTTAATGAAATTATTGATACTCTCGTACAAAACTATCTAGCTACCATTCAGAAAAACAAAGCACTCTACAAAAATATTACGTGCGTTGTCTATTCAGTGAATCCGGCATGTGGTGAGCCAAGTCAAGCATTCTATGGCTCGCTGGATGAACGGATCCTGATTACCCAGCAACTTAATGCGCGATTAAAACAAGCATGCAAAGAGACTGATATTTTATTTCTTGATATCGCTCAGCATTATGCCACACCCCGGGGCGATCTTAATCCGGACATCATGCTCAACGGTCACATTCATTTTAATCATAATGGATTAGTAAAACTTGAATTACTTAAATTACTTGAAGCAGCAAAGGTTCCCATAATAATATAGTGTGATTTTTAACGTTATTTAAACTAACTTACTAGTTTTTAAATGATTCGAAAGTTTCGTATGAAAAAAAATATTGCATTAGTGCTCTTTATATTAACGACTCATCACATAATCTGCCAAGACCGTACTTCATATAATACAAGCTCATCGAAACACGCACCAGCGCATATCTTAAACCCCGTATATGCTATTGAACAAGCGCGTAATGTCACCATGGTTAAGCAGTGGCCAGAATATGCCGACACAGAACGCTATGGCTCATTACCTAACTGTCTTGATACTGCCCATCTTCCAGGATTGAGTGGTGCAGTAGATTGGCATAACTATGAATCATATGGCATTCGAAGTAACAGAAGTTTATATATTGCTGCAGTACATAATGCCTATGTCGCACCGGCACTTTTAGGCACGGTATTTGATAATCAACAACAATTCCTGTTTGATGTTACCATACATCC
>CAYPYR010000005.1:0-32654 GCA_964415095.1 uncultured Pseudomonadota bacterium
GACGGACTTTCTCAAGCTCGCGCATTAAATTAACTTTAGTTTGCAATCGACCAGCAGTGTCGATAATAAGATGATCATAGCCTTCTTTCTCGAACATATCACATGCATCAAATACTAATGATGCAGGATCTTGATCAGGTTTGCCCACTAGCACACGAGCACCAATTTTTTCGCCCCAAGCAACCAACTGCTCAGTAGCCGCGGCACGGAAAGTGTCAGCGGCAACCAATAAAACCTTTTTTCGCTCGTTAACGAATTGTTGTGCAAGTTTTGCACACGTAGTAGTTTTGCCACTGCCATTGATACCAACCATCAATAAAACGCGTGGACTACCGTTGTGAGCCGGATGTGCCGCAAGAATGGCGAGTAGTTGCTCTTCAAGCAGGCGTTTGATGTCATCGCCTGATGAAATTTTTTGCTGCCTTATTTGTTCACGCACATGGGCCATTATATGTTTCGTGGTGGCAACCCCAACATCAGCGCCAAGCAGAAGTACTTCAAGTTCACGCAAAAATTCTTCGTCTATTGTAGTGCGTGAAAAGAGTGATGCAGCTTTGGTAGTAAAAGTTGTGTAAATTTTTTTGATTTTTTCTTTAATAAAATTAAACATGAATGTTCCTATAAAAGAGATTCAACGCGACCCAAAAATAATTTGAGTCTTCGATAATCATTGCCGCCAAGTAACGTAAATGTTTCGCAAAATTTTTCAAGATGGTTGGTGCTGAGCAATTCTACTGTAGCAAGGTTGCGTAAAAGCGCAAGAAGCAGCTCATCGAGGTTTGGGATTTCTGCCGCGAATGAAAAAAGAAGATACATGTAGTGTGGACTTGCAAAAATAATTTTGAGATCTTCAGTAGTCGCTTTGCCCACAAACGCGTGTATTTTGCACGGCTTTGGCGGTACGACATAATAGATTTTTTCCATTATAGGGGTAGCTTTTTTGTATCCAATGATATTTACCTGAAAAATGGTTTTTAAAAATTCAAAAATTTGTGGCTGCTCTGCCATCAGTTCTTCTTCAGTTTTTTGATAGGGGAATGGATAACGTAATGGATCCCCAGATCCGGTTTCAATGCCACTCACTACACCATAAACGATTTGATTATCATGAGTAACTTTTACAATAGATCCAAAATCCGGGTAGCAATTCCATTCCCAGGATTGTGCTTTAAATTGATGCAAGGAGCTTTCTATGACTTCGGCAAATGCCTGATCTTTATGTATCATGATGTCACCATCTTTTATTTTTTTTAACGTTCTTACAGATCATGAGTGGATTGTTCAGGGATCGAATTTTCTATCAATAATACCGCAGACTCATCGAAAAGTGAGCTTTGCGATAACGTACTAGTTATGAACTTTCTAAGAAAACGTTCACGATGGATGAATGACTTCCCGTGTGCTCTCAGTGCTTCTTGATGAGTAGGGGTAGCATATCCTTTATGCCGCTCAAATCCAAAATTGGGAAATGAAGATGCCATGCGGCACATAAGTTCATCGCGCGTGACCTTGGCAATAATAGATGCTGCCGCGATCGATTTTGAATAGGTTTCACCAAAGGGAAAATGGTAGATCTCGAGCATTTCATGATGCATATGAGGTGAAAAAGTAAGTGGCATGGCATCCACGAGTAAATATTTAAGTTTAGTAGGGTTATGAGGAAATTGGGTATATACGTTGAGAAATGCCCGTTTCATACAACGCATGGTAGCTTGATAGATATTATAACGGTCAATAATCCTATGATTGACTATGGCCGTTGCAACTATGGCATTTTTTCTAATCCAACGTGCTGCGGTAACTCGTTCTTCAGGAGAGAGCTCTTTAGAGTCTTTAAGCAGGCGATAGGTGGTATTAATAGGTAGAATAACGGCTGAAACTACTACTGGCCCGGCTAGGCATCCCCGGCCAACCTCATCGATGCCACAGGCAAATTCCCCTGCCTCCCAAGCCTGTTTTTCATATTGATGCTTGAGTATTTTGGGGCGCTTGGAGGTCGTTTTACAGGGAAAACTTGTTTTCATATAGTAATTATGCTGGTTTTCTATTTGACATGCTCGTATTTTTTGGCAAACTAATAGTATGCGATTATAGCATGAATTATTTTTTTTGTAATTATATCTCAGAGGAGCATAGTATGTCATCAACGGGACTACGTGTTAAAGAATTATTACGTGAACGCAATTGGACAACCAAGGTTCTCGCAGAGAAAACAGGTATGTCTGAAAGCTATCTCACTCATATTAAAAATGGCACGCGTCGTTGGAATGAAGACGCTTTAAAGAAATTGGCAAAAGCATTTGAAGTGCACCCAATCGATCTTTTTGCACAACGCAAAAATCGCACTGATAATGTAGATGAAGCGGTGGAAATGCCAGAACAAGCCCAAGTTGAGTTGCAACTGCGCGTTGTACCAGTATTGGGAGACATTCCATCAAATCCATCACCATATAATAATCAAATTACTCAAGTGACTACCGGTTATAAAGATGTCTTTGTACCAGTATTTAATAGTAAAGATGATTGCATGTTCTGCCTATGCATCGAGACCAATAATATGGCACCTAATTTTGTAAAAGGTGACTATCTTATTATTTCTCCTGAAGCATGGACCAGATCCGGTGATATTGCTGCGGTAGAATTTGGCAACGACACTCCGCAAAAAGCAATTATGCAAGTAACCTATATGGATGATTTTGTAGTGCTTGAGTCAGTTAATCACAAGCAATCACCGATTGCGCTGATTCGTGGTAAGGATCATTTCCGTATTATCGGAAAAGTAATCCATCGCTACCAAAAATTAGGTTGATAATAAATAGCAATCGAACAGGCATAAACCTGTTCGATTGCATCATGTTTTTAGGGACAATGTTATAAAATGGACACATTTGGAGGTGGGCACATGATATCAACAGAATTACGTATTAAGGAATTATTACGTCGTCGTCGTTGGACGACTAAAGTACTCGCTGAAAAAACGGGACTTTCAGAGAGTTATTTAACGCATATAAAAAACGGTACACGTCGTTGGAATCAGGATTCATTAAAAAAGCTTGCTGATGCATTTGAAATGCCACCGTATGAACTTTTTACTCATAGAAAAGCTCAAAAAGAATCTAAAGAAAATGCGGTTACCCAAGAATTAGTTGGTAATTATACCTTGCAACAAGTTCCGGTAATTGATCATATTCCTAAGGATCCCTTCGGGCCAGAACGACGCAATGCACAATCTTATGTGCCGGTCTTTAATAGTGAAGATGAGGCGTTGTTTTGTTATAGAGTATCAGAAGATACTTATGCACCCGTATTTGAGAAAAACGATTTATTAATTATTTCTCCCTATGGCTGGACACGATCTGGTGATATAGCTGCGGTTGAATGGATGGTCGGTACCGAAATGTGCCGCGATATCAAACGTATAACCTATATGGATGAATTTATCGTGCTTAACGCGGTAAACCATAAAGGAACACCAATAGCCTTGGTTCGGGGTAAGGATCATTTCCAAGTTATTGGAAAAGTGGTCTATCGTTACCAGAATTTTTAAAAAATAGTGGATTTAACGGTAAAATTACCATAGAGATCTTTTGATTTTTGTGGTAATATTACCTTTGATACGCAATGTATGCGTATTATTTTTTTATATATTGGTACCATTAACCGTATAAATATTAACGGTTATCTCTTTAGGAGAACCATTCTTATGATGAGTTACGAAGTGCTCATGCTGGTGCGTCCTGACATTACCAGTGATGAGTTTTCTACCCTAGAAAAACAATTCGACCATATTATTTCCGCGACAAACGGTAAAATACAGTCTTTTGATCGTTGGGGTAAATACCGTCTTGCATATCCAGTTCGTAAAAATAATTACGGTGTGTATGTATTAGTTCGTTTTGAACTTATGCCAAGTGACATTGCTCATGCAATGCGTGAACTTCAATTGTTCTTCCGTATCAAATTCAGTGATATTGTAATGCGTTATGTTTCAAAACGCTTACCAAGCGGGGTAGAGCATACCTATAAGAAGCCTGAATCAATTGATATGGGAACTGAAAGCAGACTTGATCCATCATTGAAAAATTTTGCTGAAACCCTTTTGAACGAAGCAGATAATGGATCATTTGAAGGTCTCACTGAAAACTAACGAGCATAAAGGACTTTTACCATGGCAAAAAAATTCAAAATAAAAGTTAGCCAACGTCTTATTAAGAAAAAAGTACGTAAGCAATCCTATCTTACGCCAAAAGCTTGCCGCTTTTGTGTAAATAAAGACTTAGAGCAAAGCATTGATTATAAGAATGCAGAGCTGCTCAGAGCATTCATGACAGAACGAGCAAAGATTCTTCCATCACGCGTTTCAGGAAATTGCTATTTCCATCAACGAGCGTTGTCTTGTGAAATTAAAGTTGCGCGCTCGATGGCATTATTGCCATTCTGCCCAATGCATCATTAAGCTTTTGTAGTTATTGATGAATAAAGAAAATGGCCTATCAAGATGTTAGGTCATTTTCTTTTTATATAAGACTCATCTTGTGATCTTCACAAACTGAAATACTTGCGATATACTAGAGTATATGCTGAATCTCAAAGTATATAACTATATTAATTACGTGCATTACCGAAGGGTGTTGCTATAAAGGGCAGCACGATAGATTATTATGACTATAAAAAAACGATCAAATATACGAAATATTGCCATTGTGGCTCACGTGGATCATGGAAAAACAACCTTGGTCGACGCATTGCTCAAGCAATCTGGAACACTTTCAGATATGCAAACTGACCGTGTTATGGATTCAGGAGACATTGAGCGTGAACGTGGTATCACCATTTTAGCAAAAAATACTGCCGTTCTGTTGCCACAAGGTAAAATAAATATTGTTGATACTCCTGGTCACATGGACTTTGGTGGAGAAGTAGAACGTACCTTGCAAATGGTTGAAGGCTTCTTGTTATTAGTTGATGCTGCCGAAGGCCCATTGCCAGGAACACGTTTTGTACTTCAAAAAGCATTGCAACTTGGTCTCAAGCCAATGGTGCTTATTAATAAAGTTGATCGTAAAGATGCCGATGTGGAACGCACAGAAGGAATGGTTCAAGATCTTTTCCTTGAGCTTGCCGATGATGCATCTCAACTTGATTTTCCAATATTATATGGCGCTGCTCGTAATGGGTATGTATCATTTGATCGTGAAGCACGATCAGGTACTATGCAACCATTGTTTGATGCTATCTGGGAATATATTCCTGAGCCAAAACAAACCATGGATTGTTTGCAATTACTCGTAACCAATCTTGATTATTCAGATTATCTTGGTCGAATTGCTATTGGTCGTATTATTAACGGCTCGATTACCACTGGCAGCATGGTTATTGCTTGCAAAGGTGACGCCCTGCCAAAACAGATGCGCGTTATAAAATTGTATCAATTCGTTGGGCTTTCTCGCGTAGAAGCACAAACCGCAGAGTTTGGTGATATTGTTGCAATTGCCGGCGTAGAAGATGATGTTTCAATTGGTAGTACGATTTGCGAAGTTGATAAACCAGCACCGCTTTCATATGTGGCTATTGATGAACCAACGCTGAGCATGTATATTTCCGTTAATGATTCTCCATTTTATGGTCGTGAGGGTAAATTATTAACGTCACGTCATATTCGGGATCGTTTATTTAAAGAATTAAAAACTAACGTTGCATTACGTGTTGCAGATACCGATTCTCCTGAAACATTTAAAGTTTCTGGTCGAGGACAGTTGCATCTTGGCATTTTAGTTGAAACGATGCGTCGTGAAGGCTATGAACTTGCACTTTCAAAACCAGAAGTTATTTTTAAAGAAATCAATGGTACACGGCATGAACCAATAGAATTGCTTACGCTTGATATCAATGAAGAGCATCAAGGTACCATCATGGAATTGCTTGGCAGACGTAAAGCAATCATGGAAAATGTAACGCATTATGGTGAAAATAAAATTCGCATCGATTTTCGTATTCCAGCACGTGGACTTCTTGGATTTAGATCCTTGTTCTTAACAGAAACACGTGGTACCGGTCTTATGAGCCATCGCTTCCTTTCGTATGAACCATATATGGGTGATATTCCAAGTCGTATAAAAGGTTCACTTGTTTCTATGGATACGGGTGATACCACTGCCTATACACTTGATATGTTACAAGAGCGTGGCGTACTTTTTGTTGGTCACGGTGTTGAAGTCTATGAAGGCATGATCATTGGTGAACATTCACGAGAAAATGATCTTGAAGTGAATCCAACCAAAAAGAAAAAACTTACGAACATGCGTGCTTCTGGAACAGATGAAGCAGCGGTATTGATTCCTCCTCGTATCATGACCCTTGAGGCATGTATGGATTGGATTAATGATGATGAACTTATTGAAGTAACTCCTCAAACCGTTCGTCTTCGTAAGCGCTATTTAAAACCAAATGATCGTAAGAGATTTGGTAGATAAAAACTTACTTACAAAAGAAAAGGCGCGATCTAAAAAATCGCGCCTTTTCTTTTGTAAAATTTTTCATTAATTGTTGTGAGGCATATCTCTTTTGTGCAGTGAATTGAGTATCGTGAGCATGCCAAAACATACTGAAAACCCGACGAGTAATGATGCTATTACCATAACAGCGGCACCTTGTGTCGCTAAAAATCCGGCTACTAAAAAAGCACAAGCAGTGCCAATGAATGCTGGCAGTGAATAAATCATCTGAGAGTGCACGTGATCTATATGATGAGCCCCAGCACTGGTAGATGACATATTAGTGGTATCAGAAATTGGTGAGATATGATCTCCAGCGATTGATCCACAGAGTGTTGCGCCAAGCACCGGAAGCAAGATGGTGGCATGATCCAACATAATTGGTGGGTTTGATCCAAGGATTGAGACGACCATTGGTATTGCTATCGGAAACATAATTGCCGCGGTGCCCCACGAGGTACCAATTGCCAATGAAATGCCTGCTGAAAATATAAAAAGCATAAATGGTAAAAACTTAATGGAAGCAAATCCAAGTATTATATTAGCTAGATAAGATCCAGTATGAAGATCATTACGGAGAATATCACCGAGCGTCCAGGAGAGCATTAATATCATGATTGCTGATAACATAATGGTAACACCTTCGGCAAAAATGCCGGGTAGCTCGCTCAACGTAAGTTTATTGCGCATGAGATAAAATATAATGCAGATGCATAATGTCATTATACCAGCAAGCATGAGGCTTTGATATGGATTAGCATGGCGAAATGCATCGAGTATCGAGAGTGATCCACCAAAAAGAAATGATCCTCCCGTATATTGAATGCCAAAAAAAATGAATAGAAATAACGCAATAGTTGGCACAAAAAAATCTATCATCGATACTCGTTCTTTATTGCGAATATGAGCGCCACGGATTCTATAATGTCGCTCTTCTTTGCCGCCATAAAGATTCCCTGACTCAATAGCTATTTTTTCCTGATGAGCCATTGGCCCGAATGATATGCGTCGTACAACAATAAACCATGCAGTGCCTATAATAATAAATGAATAGAATAAAAAAGGAAAAATTCGGGTATACACTACAAATGGGTCGTCAAGAATCAATGTTTGTGATGTTGCAATCCTAGAAACTCCGTTTTCACCAAGAAATCCAATAAGCGCTGCTGCCCAGCTTGATATTGGTGCTAAAATGGCAAGAGGGGATGCCATAGAGTTTATGAGAAAAGCAAGTTTTATACGTGGAATCTTATATTGGTCAGTAAGGGGATGCATGACAGAACCAACCGTTAATGCACTAAAATAGTCATCAACGACGAGTGATGATGAGAGCAACAACGAAGCAATTTCTACCATAAAATTGTTCTTAAGGCGATTTTTTACAAAAACTCCATAAGCGTAAGTGCCACCGGAATGTCCAATGAGTGTAACAATCACCCCAAGCATACACAAGAAAAAGCAGATAAATGAATTTTTAGCGGTTACCAGTGTTGACCATGATCCATAGAGATTGATTTCTAAATTATCCCAAAAGTAATGTGCAGCAAGCATGAGAGCGCGATAAGGAGAAGATGGTATGACGATGAGCGCTGCGGTGAGAATGCCGCACGTGAGTGCTAAATGAACACGACGTGTTGCAAGGCCTAGAATAAAAACAATTATCGGGGGTAATAGAGCTAACCAATGGTCAGGCATATATTGTCCTTTGACAGTAGTAAAAAATATAAAAATTAGTACACATAATTTTATAATAACCTAAACATTCTTTTTGAGTATGTTTAATGTGTAAAATGTTAAAAAAACCTAAAAACAAAGAGTTTTATAAATTAACAACTATGGGTATTTTATGGAAGTTTTTTATTATTATTACATATTGTAAGTAATAATAAACTGATCAAGATACCAATAAGATTTGATCCAACAACCATAATCAATATACCATAATTAGCTAAAAAGCCAGTGGCTAGAAATGCGCAACATGTTGCAAAGTAGATTGGTAATGCATACGTGACTTGACCTTGTATAAGGTCGTTGTGACGTGCTCCGGTGCTCGTTGATGACATTATTGTTGTATCTGCGATTGGGGAGAGGTGATTACCTGCCACTGCCCCGGCAAGGACGGCGCCGAGTACGGGAAGAAGCATAAGCACATTATCAAGTGTTACTGGTGGATTCAGTCCTAAGGTTGATACAACCATTGGGATGGCGATGGAGAACATAAGTGCAGCAGCGCCCCACGATGTGCCAATTGCCATAGAAGTAATGGTTGAGAGAACAAAAAATATTACCGGGAGCAATGTGATTGAAGCAACGCTTTTCATGAGATTTGCTAAATATACGCCCGTCTTTAAATCTACGCGTAAAATATCGCCGAGTGTCCACGCAAGCATCAACATAATAATAGCCGGTAGCATCATCTGGATGCCTTCATAAATAATATAAGGTAATTGATGAGAGGTAATCTTGCTTCGTAACAGATAAAAAAGAATGGTGATTGTTAGGGTAATGATGCCAGCAATTACTAAGCCCTGATAAGGGTTTGCCGATCGGAAAGCATTAATGATCGTATTCGCACCACCGAAAATCCAAGAATCACCCGTATATTGTATTGCACCAAGAATGCTACAAAATAAAGTGATAATTGGAATAAGAAAATCAATCAGAGAAGTATGAACTTGTGAGGGCAGAGTGTTTGCATCTGAGGAGGTTGCTGTCGTAGATTCTCCAAATAAGTTTGCGGTGGTTTGAGCAATGTGTTCATGATTGCCGATTAAGCCAAATGAAATGCGCTTAAGTACAATAAACCATGTTGCACTAATCATAATAACCGAGTAAAAAATAAACGGTAAAATGCGTGAGTATACAATAAAGGGATCAGCAAGAATGATAGTTCCGGGTGTGTTAATTATTGAAACACCATTTTCACCTAAGAAACCAATAATTGCGGCAACCCAGCTTGAAATGGGTGCTAAAATTACCAACGGTGCTGCCATTGCATTGACCAAAAAAGCAAGCTTGACGCGCGGGACATTAAAACGGTCGGTAAGCGGGCGCATGACTGAACCGCAAGTGAGTGTGCTAAAATAATCATCAACAAAGATCAGAGAAGAAAGTAGGAGTGTTGCAATTTCAGCAGAGCGTGTGTTCTTAAGTTTATTGCGCACAAATGAACCATAGGCATGTGCACCACCAGAATATTGAACTAGTAATACAATAATACCAAGCATGCATAAGAATAATGCAATAAAAGAGTTCTGCGATGTAGTTATGTGATGCCATGATGTATAGTTTGCAAGTTCAAGATTTTCCCAAAGATAACGAATTGCTAGTGTAAATCCAGCGAGAAGTGATCCTTTTGCGGCTATAAGAGAAGCAGTAACGATCCCACCAATGAGCGATAGCAAAACGCGTTGTGTTAAAAAACCTAATGCAAGTACTATTAATGGTGGAATAACCACTAACCAATTATATGACATATAATCCCTGAGTAATAACATGTTAATATTATTTGAATTTTTATATATTGAGTATATCGAGACTTGCTGAAAATACAAAATATGCAGAAGCTTCTTGCCAAATTGTCCCACCATCATCAATCCATGAGGTTAGTATACCACCGGGCATAGTAATAAAAATTTTCTGATCTACGTCGATAGTTTCAGTGTGATAGAGCATAGCCATAGCAGCCGCTGCGCCCGAACTGCATGCTTGCGTTATACCACAACCGCGCTCATAGACGATCAGCTCATAAGTATTATCTTTTGATTGCTGAGTTAAAGACCCTAAGTTTACGCCGTTTGGAAAGTATTGATGATGAGTCAAAACTTTTCCGTAATGTTCAAGTGTAGTGCGTGAAAGTGGTTCATTGATAACAAAATGTGGATTTCCCATATCGACATAAAAACCATTTATTGAGCGATCATCAATAACAATAGTTTTAGATACTATCTCAAATGGCTTGCCGATATTTAATGTAATATATTTTTCGTGCACGATTCCGGTAATAGTGCGTGTGTCCATGCGCACTATAATTTTGTTATCAAAATTATGATATGTTCTAAGATGCAGCAGGGCGCATCGCAGCCCGTTTAAACAAATTTGACCTGCTGAACCATCAGCATTAAAAACTTGAATTCGCGGTGTTTGATCATGATCTTTGGTAAGCACTAAAATGCCGTCAGCGCCAATACCACGATGTCGATTACACCAGGAGTGAATAATAGATTGTGAGTTTGGGACAGAAATAATATGAGCTATTACTCCCGGATTCTCAATACCATCGACGAGTATAAAATCATTTTCAAGTGAGTGATATTTAAAAAATGGAATCATAAGATAACAAGATTTTTATAATTGCTTGAGACAAGAGTACGTTATTAACTAACATTACTTGTTAAAAACTTTACTTAAATAGGCACGGCCAGAATCACCCAAAATAACAACCATTACATCTGTTTCGGTTAATTGTGATGCATATTGTTGTGCAACATGAATTACTGCGCCACTACTAATGCCAACTAATATACCGTACGAACGTGCAAGATGACGAGTCATTGAAAATGCAGCATGATCGCTGATCGGTATTATCTCATCAATCACTGATCGATTCAGTGTATCGCTAATAACATCAACGCCAATTCCTTCGGCTTCATATGCTTTTGGTTCAGGACTTGATAATTTCGAGGTGGCCGCATCAATACCAATAATTTTGATTGAAGGATTCTGTTCTTTAAGATATCTGCCAACACCGGAAATAGTACCACAACTTCCCATGCCACAAAAAAAGTGAGTAATGCGCCCTGCAGTTTGTCGCCAAATTTCTGGTCCTGTTGTTGCATAATGCGCGGTGGGATTGGCAAGATTGTAATATTGATTTGGCATGAAAGCGCCGGGAATTTGCGCTACTAACTCTTTTGCTTTTTGATGATAGCTATTAGAATCTTCAAGATTATCGGTGTCAGGACATACATATACTTTCGCGCCGTAGGCACGCAGCGTTGCAATTTTTTCTAAACTGGTACGATCTGGTACAGTCACAATTACATTATATCCTTTAATTGCGCCAATCATCGCAAGTGCAATACCTTGATTTCCCGAAGATGCTTCTACAATAGTGCCACCTGGTTTCAGCGTGCCATTTTTTTCTGCATCATTAATCATATAGAGTGCCGAGCGATCTTTGATGCTGCCACCTGGATTAAGATATTCCAGTTTTGCAAGTAACGTTGGTTTGATGCCAATATTAAGTGCGACCAGTGGAGTATTACCTATGAGATCAAGCAACCCATGATAGTGACTAAAGCCATTGTTGTTGATTATCGGGTACGTCGTGTCATTTTTTTCAATATTCATGTAACTTTACCTTCAAGCTCGGCGCGATTGGGTAATTTTTTAAACCAATAAATATAGTTGTTTTCTAAAAGATATTCTAAATGATCAACAAAAAGTTCTTCGAATGCCGGTGCTACAAAAAATTCTATAATATCTTCAGACGGAGTAAGTGTGCGATCAAATACCCAGTGATCTTCATTGCGCAATGTTCCGGCAACAAACCATGTTTTTTCACGAACAGCTTTTGCTTGATAATAGGTACAAAACATAACGTTCTATTCTTGTGCTGAAATTGGTGATTGTTCTATGGCAATTTCTTGATCGATAATCATGGTAACGCAACCATCTGACCAAACATTAAGTGCCGTTTCAACCATATCAATAATTGTATAGAAGGGCAAGATGACGAATAATAGTGAGAGGCCTTCTTGTGGTACATTCATACCAACTAAAAATGCAGAAGCAAGAAAGTAGCAGCCCATCGGAACGCCAGCATTACCAATAGCTGCTAACGTTGCAATAAAGACCCAGGCGATCATCTCGGGTAATGAAAAAGTAAAGCCACTTTTTGATGCAACGAATAATACCGTAATCAATATAAAAGCCGCACAACCATTCATATTAATTACCGTGCACAATGGAAGCGTGAAGTTTGCTATGCGTTCCTTAACACCAAGTTCTTTGGTCATGCATTCCATGGTAACTGGCAATGTAGCATTTGATGATTTAGAAAAAAAAGCAACGGTCAGTGCACGCGCCATGCCACGGAACATACGAAGAGGAGATATCTTCTTTATTTTAAGTAATAGCGGTAAAAAAATCATGCCTTGCAGCAAGTTAGCAAGTAATATACAGACAATATAGAGTAATAAACTTTGGACGTCTTTATGATTACTGGTCTTTGCAAGATCGGCAATAAAAATACTAATAAATGCCCACACACCAAATGGCATCAAAAATATGATAAAAGTAGTAATTTTTAAGGTTGCAGCAAACAAACTAGCAAAAAAAACTTGCAGCGGCTTCTTTTGTTCTTCATGCAATGAGAGTATTGCAATGCTTAAAAGAGCTGCAATAAAGACCACACTCATCACCTTTGTGTTATCACTGAGTGCAGATAAAATATTATTCGGAATGATTTCTAATATAAATGAAAGGTAACTTTTTGATGCAATGATTGCCTCAGTTGCCATAGCATTGAGTGCGATTGTGCTTCTGGTTGGATCAATTAAGAGAAAGAGTATTAAACCGATACTTGCCGCTACTAACGTTGTTAATAAAGTATATTTCAACGTTTTCTTACCCAGTTTTTTCATCTCTTCGAAACTTTCCATATTCGAAATGGTAGCGACGATGGAGAGGAAAATAACGGGTAAACTAATAAGTTGCATTAAGTCGATGAAGATTTTTGCAATTAATTGAGCACTATTTTGTACGATTGAAGCATATGGATATGCCTGGTAAATATATAGTCCTGAGATTATTCCCGCAAGTGTTGAGAGCAGCATAATGCTGCCTTGTGATCGAAGTATACGTAGGTTCATAAGAATACATCCTTAAAATTTTTGTGTTGAGGAGATACTTCCCTCGCTAGAGCTTTATTTAAATAATAAAGTATACAGCATCTATTGATACGTCAAACATAATGAGTTTTATTGACAGTTATTGCATGAATGCTACGATGTTTGAAGGTGATTTTAAGGGGAGCCAATATTTTAAATGTTACTATTTTCAAGGGATGTTCATGAAAAATCATATAAAATTTATACAAGTATTACTCTACAGTCTTGTTTGGTCATGTGGAATAGTGGCTGAAGGTGAGATTGTTTGCAAAGACCAAAAAACTTTTGAGGTCATTCAAAACGAAACGAGTCTATATAATTCCAATGGAAAACCAGCAGCTACACTTCTTTACGATGCAGTATATGATTCTACTAATCAGATTATCTATTCAAAAAATCAAATTACTCAAAAGAGGTTTGAACAATTGCAATTGTCTTTCGAGCATGCTACGCAGCTTCAACAAAATATGATGTTGCGTGATAATAAAAGAGGCAAATCATATGAAAAGATATTGAATGCTAGGATCGGATTTGGAGAATATGCGGTTGATACCACAAATAAGATATGCATTGAAGATATAAAATCCTATGATAAAGCAATTAAGTTGGCCTTAGAGCAAGAGATACAAGAAAAAAGAGAATTTTGTGCAAAGATATGTTTGGCTATGCTTAGTAATAAATCTAATGTTGAAAAGTCAGTAAAATTGTTTAAAAAATTACTCTTATGTGAATTAAAAGATCACTGGAGGTATTGTTTTGATGAAAACGAATATAAAGAAACATTGATGTTGAAAGATGGCTCAAAACTTTCTAAAGGTTTAGAACAAATTCGAACCAGTTTAAATCAATTTTTAAGCCAAAGTAAAGACAAATCATTTGAAATCAATGCTCAGCATCTCGCACTCATTGAGAAAAATTTCAACATTCTTTTAAGCGAACAACAAGCGTTTTTCAAGTTTTTACAGGAACATGATATTCTAAATAGCACCACTCATCTTGAAACTGGAGCTTTTAACCGGGTTCTTTTTGGAATAGTATCTATTTGTGGTGCTTTTATATGTTTGAATTTTGTTCTGTCAAAGGCAGAGTTTCCGGATCCTATAATAGGTCTTTTTTTTAAATCATTAGCAGTATGTATTTCTCTCTCAGTCGCTGCAATAGGATGGCATGCAATAGTTGAACCTCCTGCGAGTCTATCTGATGATATTGCTAAACGCGAAAAAGAATTGCAAAGACAATACAACAATATTGATGAAAATAAAGTTAAAGAAATTATATCCCAAATTTTCCAAAATCCAGCATGGTTAGACGTAATTAATCAAGAACAGATAGAAGCTGTTTTCAGTTACTAAAAATAAAGCAGTACTCATTATTGATGTAGAAACGGTCCGACAGCAATATTGGACCGTTTCTTTTTTTTAGAGGGGCATTTTGTATTAGAAAAGTCTTTATGATATACTAGTTTTTTCATAATTTAACAAAAAACATAAGGCAATATTACTGTTTTGAGAGAACAAACAATGGATTCAAATTTATCTAAGATAGGATTATGGACAGCAGTGGTCATCGGGTTAAATGCGATGATCGGTATCGGTATCATTTCTATTGCGACATCCCTTGCTCATGCTGCAGGGCCTGCTGGGATCTTATCCTTCGTCTTTAGTATCGCCGTGGTATTAATGATTGCACTCTCACTTTCAAATACTGCGCGTGTATATCCTGGTGAAGGATGGAATTATCTTTATCCATCAAAATGGGGTGGGCATCGCTTAGGGCTGGTTTCAGCTTTTAGTTACTTAGTTGCAGTAATTGTAGCTATGGGGTTTTTGGTGCAAGAAGTTGGAAGATACCTGTATCAACTGATACCGGTATTAACACCATCAATTTTGAGCATAATAATTTTAGCGCTCTTAACGCTCTTAGTCATTGCAGGAACAGAAGTTTCATCTTTAGGGCAATACATTATTTTAGGCTCAGTACTCAGTGCTATTTTGATTACGAGTATCGTTTGTTGGTACAACGTGGATATTAATTTGTTTACGCCCTTTATGCCTAAAGGGATAGCTTCAATATTTACTGCATCACCAAGTGCACTGTTTGGATTTCTTGGTTTTGAAAGCATTGCATCACTCTATCTGATTGTACGCAATCCACAAAAGAACGTTGGTCGTGCATCAATCATAGCGATTATTTTAGTTGGCATGCTCTATATGTTTTTCGCAAGTGGTATCTTATTATCTATTTCGAGTGAATATTTCTTGGGACAGCCAACGCTTGATATTGTATTAACGCGTGCATTTCCTGCATTAAAATATCTTTCTTATTTTGTTATTGTTGGTGTGCTCTTTGGTATCATTGGCACCTTGCATTCGATGATTTGGTCGCTTTCAGTATTGCTCTGTGAAGTTTTGCATTATGTAAAAAATAAAACAGTGCATCAGGCAATTACGACAGGCAGATTCAATCCAAAAATTTCTGCGCTCTTAATCGCAAGTGCGATGCTTGGTGTTGCATTAATCATGCGTGGAGAAACATTAGTAAATATGACTATTTTCTTTGTCGTACCATCATATATTTTATCAATTGCATCACTTCTATTTATAAAAGAAGAGTGGACAACAGGGCGCAATATTATTACGCTTCTTGGTTTACTTGGTGGTGGGATTATGATGTATTTTGCAACAAAAATGTTGCTTGCATCACTTATGATATTAGTTTAAAACAGATCTCATACAATCTTTTTACGAGCTGCCTCTGCAAAAGCAGCTCGTGCTTCTTTTCTTGTTTTTCCTTTTTTAGTTGACCGATGATCGTTAAAAATGATATACAGGTTATGTTTTATTAAAAAATTATAAACAGCAACTTGTACTTGAAAATTAAACATCCTCAAAAGGAAACGTTATGATGCAAAGCCTGTGCCAAATACAATGGAATCGTGCACTAATCAGTCTCTTTTTGATCCTAACGGTTATCGTGCAACAAGGTATGCCACAGCCACCGATCAATAACTATGTTGATCCTGCAATGACTTATTATGCACGTGGTGCAAATCCTTTTTATCCAGAAACGAATGAATACTTTTTTCAATTTATGCTCTCACCATTTTATCAACATGCTGCCGGTGCAAAACCAGGAAAAAATGAACAGAATCAATGTTGTCCAACACCGCCACCAGTAGCTGGGCCTGATGAAACAAGTTGTTGTGCACAAAAGTGTATTCCAAGTTGTAAAGGTCAAAAAGTTCCCGAAGGTGATCGTCTTGGTCGTTGGAACATGATTGGTCTATTGCAGGGCACTGGTGCTGCACCATGCTGCCAAATCGTGCAAGATTGTTTACCAAATCTGTATGCAGCACAGCAAGAAATTCTGCCGCTTGGGTTTCTTACTGAAGAATTTAAGGATGGTTTTCAACAATTTGGCTATTTCTCAGTACCGGTTAATTATCAAAAAGTAGGCCTGCGAGCAATGGCTCGTTTTTATTTAGGGTATGGTTTTGGTATTACCGCACGAAGTGGTGTTGCACGCTATCGCCAAGTACCATGTTTTATCGATAAGACCTGTGATGCAAAAGATCAGGCGTATTGTGATTGTGATGGCACCCAAAAAGTTTTTACCTGTGACCAAATCAGAGGTGTTGAAAAAGCGCTTATGAGTGCTGAACGTCGTTGTGATATAGCACGTGATATTTGCCTGAATATTGCACCATATAGTCATACAGGCCCTGAAGATACTCATGCGCAGATCGATTGGGGCGGTACCTTTCAATATCATAATGATGAGAATGAATTAATGGTTACTGTGTTGCCTTATGCTGCAGCAGGTATCTGGTTTCCAACTGGTTCAAAACAAAACCCTGATATTGCATTTTCGCTACCACTCGGCGGCAATGGATTTTATGGTGGAACGCTTGATGCAGGGCTCAACTTTTCCTTCCCGGGAACAGTCGTGTTTGGCATGGGTGCGGCATTGACGATTTATGATAGTAAAATACAGCCATGCCAACGTGTACCAACTAACTGTAATCAATCCGGTATTTATCCCTGGAAAACCACTATAAAGCGAAAACCAGGATTAGTCTGGAATGCTCATTTGGACCTTGCTGCCTATAACTTTATACCTAAGTTAAGCTTTTTCTTTAATTACATCTATACCAAGCATGAACATGATAATATAGAGCTTGAAAATAACAATTGCCTGCGATTTCCTGACGAATATGGTAATTGTTATACCAATTGCTGCTTCCCAATGTATCACCCTGAAAAGTTGGAAGCCGAATCAGCCTGGGATAGTCAAGTGCTAAATATTGCCTTTGAGTACGAAGTTACGAAAAAGCTTTTTATAGGGGCTGCTGCACAGGTGCCCATAACCGGAGCACGTGTTTATAAAACCAGTACTATTATAGGTACAATTCAGTTTAATTTTTGACAAAGTTGCCTATACCACCTATACTAAGACTCTCTTTAATTAGAGCAATGTTCTAAGCAGTTATGACTCCTTTAAGGTGGTGAATACAAAAAATGGCTAAAACTTTTAATATCGAGATCTCCGTAGATGGAAATCTTGAAAAATCACTCAAACAGCTTAAAAAGAAAGTTGAGCGTGAAGGTGTTGTTCGCGATATGAAGCGACAAGTATACTTTGAACCGCCAACGCAAAAAAGACGCAAACGCATGATGCGCGCGATTAAAAATAATTTTCTTAAGCTTGCCACCAATGAATCACAATAGTTGAGCTTTTAGAATGACAAATCGAGCAAGCACCATTAAACGTGAAAAACGGAAATCGTTTTATATGCGAGAAATCGCACAGTTACTGCAGAGGGCTGCATCAGATGAACCACGCCTTGTGTCCTTGAATGTAACGCGTGTTGATTTTTCACCGGGTGATGGTGCTTGCTACATCTATTTTACCTGCATAGGTGGGCAAACCGTATTTGATGAGCTTCTTGATGTAATGAAGTTATACCGCTCATCATTTCGTGCTGCGTTAGCACGTGCACGTCAATCACGATATACTCCAGAAATATTTTTTGCTTATGATCAAGAATTGGACGAAGCTTCAACGCTTGAAGCATTGCTTGATCGTGTAAAAGAACAAGAAGAGATTCCTGAAGATTCAGTAGAGTAGCGAAAACGTTCATAAGAACGGCAATATAAGTAAGGTGGTCATGGAGCACATATCCTGCAATAAAAACAGGTCACCCTTTATATCGCACAACATCTGTGCTCAAATACAAACAATCATCGCATTTCAAGCAAAAGCACTTATGTCATGTGCAATTCCCGCAATTGTTTCTGATTTTGTTGAAAAAATCTTATCATGTAGTGGTCACGTTATCTTTTCCGGTATCGGTAAATCTGGCCTTATTGCACGTAAGCTTGCAGCGACATTTTCGAGTGTTGGCATTCCGGCTTTTTTTATGCATCCTACTGAAACTTTGCACGGTGATCTTGGTGCACTACGAGCACAAGATATTTTTGTAATGCTTTCAAAAAGTGGTGTCAGTGATGAGTTTCACGCAATTATTCCTGTGCTACGTCGTAATAATATTTGCACGATCTTTATTTCGTGCTTTGCTACAGCGCTTACGCAAAAAGCAGATATAGAAATTATAATGCCCATTGCGAGCGAAGCCGGTGAGCTTGGCATTGTGCCTACAACGAGTACGCTCATGATGCTTGCGCTTGGCGATGCGATAGCGCTCGTGGTAAGTTCACTGCGTGGATTAAGTCGCGATGATTTTGCACGATATCATCCAGCAGGATCACTCGGACGAATGTTAACTGCTACGGTTGATATGCTCATGCAACATGATAATCTCTCGCTGATTGCACCTGATGCACCATTTCAATCTATTATTAGCATTATAACGGCAAAGAAATTAGGAGTTGGTATTGTAATTGATGATAATCAGCAGTTATGCGGTATAATAACTGACGGTGATTTGCGGCGTGCCTGTGCGCAAGGGCCTGAGGTTTTTAATGTTACGGCTGAGCAGATAATGTGTAAAAATCCACATACCACTTCCCCAAATATTCGTGCACAAGAAGCGCTTTTGTATATGGAGTCACACAAAATTACCTCACTAGTGGTTACCGATCATGGTAAAGTCATTGGGTTTATTCACATGCATGATATTGTTCAGGCAGGAATTCGATGATGACACTTATGATCATAGCAATTTTTTCGCTTTGTTTAGGTTCATTCTTGAACATGCTTGCGTATCGGCTAGTACATGATAAATCATTATTAATTCCACGATCATTTTGCCCATCATGTTTTAATATTATTGCCTGGTATGATAACGTCCCCGTTGTCTCATATCTCATCCTTGGTGGTCGCGCACGATGTTGCAAAAATAATATTTCATGGTTATATCCGATCATTGAACTTATAACGCCATTATTAGTTGTATTGCTCTGGTTAAAATATGGTTCTCTTAATCAACACCATTATTTTTTTACCTACTTATTTGCAGTAAGCGCTCTTATTGTGAGTGTTCGTACCGATCTTGATGCTATGGTAATTCCACAACTTTGTACTTTGTATTTAGTGCCCTGTGGCATATTGTTCTCATATTGTGGCGTGATACCGATTACGATTAATGAAAGCATGTTAGGTGCTGCAATCGGTTATGGATCACTATGGTTGGTGAATTTTTTATACAAATGCTATTCCGGGCAAGATGGTCTTGGTGTTGGCGATATGGAACTACTTGCCATGATCGGATCATTCTTTGGACCGTTTGCAGTATGGTATGCAATTATGTACGGTTCTTATGTTGGATTACTCATTGGTGGTAGTTATCTGTTGCTATCGCGTAAAGAATCCTCAACGCCATTGCCATTCGGACCTTCACTTGTTATGGGATTATTTATCTATCTATTCTGGATGATCTAAATTAATCATCTAGATTCTATCTACTCAATTGGGCACAAAATATACGAAAAAAGCAAACTATTTTGATCATGTCATTTTGTTTGTTAGCGTAATCAGATATAAATAGTATTCCAATCATTTTATGAAGGAGAAGTATATGAAAAAATTAGTACTTATAGGTTTATTTGCATCTTGTGCTTTTATTGCACCGCATGCAAATCTTGATGCACGAGCAAAAAAAAGCAAAAAAATGGTGCAGTGCCCGTTAAAAACTAGTGAATTAAAGACAGCTATGCGCAAACTTTGGGAAGATCATGTTACCTACACCAGAAACTATATCATCAGTGCGCTTGCTGAACTTGGTGATGCTGATGCTGTTGCGCAACGACTGATGAGAAATCAAGATGAGATTGGCAATGCTATAAAATCTTATTATGGTACCGATGCAGGAGATAAACTAGCAAAATTATTGCGCGAGCACATACAACAAGCCGCAGAGGTTGTAAAAGCAGCTAAAGCAGGAAATAAAAAAAACCTTGATGCAAAACAGGCGATATGGCATGCAAATGCTGATGAAATAGCCACATTTTTAAGTAATGCGAATCCAAACTGGAATAAAGCAGAGTTAGCTAAAATGTTACATGCGCATTTAGATTTAACTACCGATGAAGTAGTTGGCCGGCTTAAAAAAAATTGGGAAGCGGATATTGCTGCCTATGATAAAGGACATATGCACATGCTTCAATTTAGTGATATGCTCATTGATGGAATAGCCGCTCAATTTCCTGATAAGTTTGAATGCAAATGTGGCATGAAAAAAGCTCGCAGCATGAAAAAGCAGCAAAAAGATACTATGCAATAAGTGTAAAATTGTTGAGAAATAATTATGGGGAGATAAAAATATCTCCCCATTTTTTTAATAACAACTAAGCGATAGTGTTTGGATTAGGAAAGCAATTCAATGATTGCGGTATTACCAATTTCTTGAGCAGTTTCAAGTGGCGATTTGTGTTTAATTTTTTGAAATGAAGCATTAGTTTTTGCATAAAATTTAGAAGTATGATTTTCCCGCTTAAAGATCACAGTGTTTCCATTCTCTGGTTCTATTTGAGTGGAAGCAAGTAACATTTTTATTATCTCTCTATGCCCTTTATATACAGCAATCCAGAGAGGGGATATTGATTGGTCTGCATGTGCATTTTTATTGTTGGACTTAAACCCTAAATTTGGATTGGTACGTTCATCTGCAAGTAGTGCTCTCACGGTTTCTGTATAGCCTTTTTTTGCAGCGATGTATAACGCATTCATACCTTTGCAATTCAATAAATTTGGATCAATGTCAGATTCCAACACTCTTTTTATTTCAGCTACGTTATTGAAACGTGCTGCAGTGTGTAGTGGGGTGTCATCTTTTGCTGATTCATACCATGTAACAATTTTATGACACAAACCGTTTTTTGGTTGCGGATTGTTAGCTCGATGCTCAGTTTGATCATTTTTGCTAAACGAGTGAGCAACCAAGATACGACTTGGGTTCGGTAAAACAGTCGCTACAAATAGACTTAAGAAGGTTACAATCAATATATGGTGAACCATGGTATTCTTTCGAATCATAAAATTACGTAATTATTAACAATGCTCTATTAGAATACTCACCAATTATTATAATTTACCTTAAGCTATGTTTTACTTTTTGTAAACCGGCCTAGTCATTAAGCCCATCTTGGAGATGACGAATAGTACGATTTTGATCCACAACCCAAATATCTGGCTTGCCACCTTTGCGTAGGATCCCTGCAGCAGCGGCAACAAATTGATCTTTATCCGCAAGTGTCTCGGAAAGTGCTGAGGGTTGAGTACCAAGTTTGCCAACAAAGTAATGAGTGCCTTCTTGACCGCTTGGTGTATTGAAGCCATAGGTATAATAAAAATTTTGTTCGGTACTATTGCGGGTATAGCCTGCAGGTTGCCAATTTGCACTGTCAGTACCTGAAAGTGCTTCAGTGAACGTACCATGATCAGCCCAATAGAGCTCTTCAGCAGTGTGCAATGATGCAAGATTCATGGCAACTTCAGCTTGTTTTGCTTTGGCAAGATAGGTCATATAATTGGGGATAGCAATTGATCCAAGCAAAACAATAATTGCTATAACGATCATTAACTCGACTAACGTAAAGGCAGGGGTTTTGTACTGCTTCATAAAACTCTCCTTTTTGAGTATATCTTAAATTTTTTATCGTAGTTGTTCTAATACCGGTTTGAGTGCATTGATCGCGTCATCAAGTGGCATTTTAATAGTAACTCCGGAAGCATTTTTGTGACCACCACCACCAAATTGCTTTGCAACGGCATTTACGTCGGCCTTTTTTGAACGTAATGAAACTTTAGTTTCTTCTGGTTGCACCTCATAGAATAATACAGCTACATCAATACCTGCAATTTCTGCAAGAAAATTTACAAATCCACCGAGGGAGGAAAGTTCTAAGTTATATTTTTCAAGATCTTTATGGCTTACTGCTGTCCAGACCACGTTTTGATGGGGAGAAATAGAGATGCGACCCATTATGTCGCCCCAAAGCTTAATGATGGATGGGTTTTTGTGTGAAAGTAAATCTGTTTTTAGTTCAAATAATGGTGCACCTTTGTCCATCAAATCAGCGCTGACGCGCAATGTATGTGCACTGGTATTCTGTGTATGAAACACTTGTGTGTCATATAAGATACCATACAATAATGCTTGAGCAACTTCTTTGGTAACCAGTTCAGGACACCAATCCTTAAGCAAATTATACAGCACCTCGCAGGCACTTGATGCTGAAGCATCAACGACGTTCCAGGTTCCGTTGATATTATTACTAATATGATGGTCGATGTTAATTAATGGAATTTTTGCAAACGAGAGCGGATAATACATACGTTCAATATTTGCAATATCGAACGCAATCAACAGATCAGGTGTTGCAGTATGCTCGTTGATTTTGAGTGCAGTTGATTGGTACTTCAGTGCAAAATCACAAGGTGTTGGATATACCGTTTCACTGGTTTTGCCCAGGGCATGCAAAATCTTTTCAAAAGCAGCACAGGCACTGGCACCATCGCCATCGGGCTTAGTATGAGTAAGGAGCATAACATGCGAAGCATCTAATATTACTTGCCATATATGAGCAATGATTTTTGAGTCGTAGGGATTATTTGATAAATGGTTTTCCATAAAATTCTTCCAATGTTGTTATAGGGTATGCGCCCTCACGGAGCACGGATATACGATCAGGATGAGTGCAATCAAGTATCGTTGATGGTAACAAACTTGTTGCTTCAAGATTCTCTGGCTCATCGGCAATGATTTTTTGTACATTCTCTTTGAGAAACGGCTCGATTTGTGACCAAGTTTGCGGTGCTGGCTTGCCTGATCTATTTGCACTCGTTGAATAAAGACCATCAAAATGTTGCAGCAGAGATAATAATCCAGGATGAGCGGGGCAGCGTAATGCAATAGTATTGCTTGACGAGCACAGATAAGGTGGTAGATCCTCTCGAGCCTTAAAAACGATTGTTACCGGTCCGGGCCAGCAATGGTTTAGGAGCTGTTTAAGGGAAGGATCGATATTGTTTAGAGCAACAAAAGAGGGTAATTGCTCACTATTTCTTATGAGTATGACATAGGGTTTACTATCCCTGCCTCCTTTGAGCGTATTTAATAAAAGAAAAGTTTTTTCTGAAATAGTCCCTAAAAGGCCCCAAATTGTATCAGTACTGCACAAAATGGGATAATCGCGTCTAAGGCAATCAACGATGGCTTTTATATCGTGAGGCTTGTGCCAATCGAGGGTTTGGGGAATCATGACCTAGTCCTATATTTTCTAAATTGTAGATACTGCACCCCTGCAGGTGTTTGATTTTTAAGACAAATGGTATATGTTATATATAATAGTTAATAATAATAGTATAGGAATTTTGGAATAGAACAAGATAGATAGTTAGGTCAAACGAGAGAAATAAAGGAAGGTTTACCTATGGCTTCGTTAATTAAAGATAGTAGCCGTGTTCAGGATGGCGTACTTGGTAAGATACGCACCTACGGTGAAGTAGTAGAATTTTTAGATGCCTGCCCAGCAATGGAATATGGCGACGTAGCCCTTCGCCGTATGCAAGAGCTTGATAAACTTTTTGATAATACCGCAAGCAAATTTGAAACAATTTTGGTTGGTGGTACCAATGGAAAAAGTTCAACTATGCACTTTGCGGCAAAATTGCTTATGGAAGAAGGCTTCAAAGTAGGTATTGCCTATTCAACACATCTTTTGACCTATAACGAACGTTGTGTCATGCAAGGTGAGCAAATTCCAAACAAGCAATTTGCTGAAATTGTTAATGAAGTAATCAATACTGCTCAAATGGCAAAATTATCAGTTACTGCTTTTGAAATACTCACCATGGCGCATTTATTATATTTCAAAGCGCAAGGTGTAGATGTTGCTCTTGTCGAAGTTGGCATGGGTGGCGCAAAAGATATCACCACCGTATGTAATCCGATTATTGCAGCAGTTACTCGTATTGCAGAAGATCATGCGGATATTTTAGGTAATGACCTTGATCAAATCACTCATGAAATGATTGGTATTACTAAGCCAGCATCATGGTTCATTTCAGCAGAACAAAGTAAAATTCGTCTGCAAAAAATGAAAGATTGGGTTGAAGAACGCGAAGGTAAATGGGCAATGCCTATTCGTAAGCTTGCAGCATTACCATATATTTTTGAACAATTGTACGGACGTTCAGCATCACTCGCAGAACGTATTGCACAAATTTATGTTGAAGATATTAAGGGTAAGTTCTCACCATTCTTGCGCGGTAATCTATTAGCAACGCAACGTGGACAACGTGGTCGCCCTACTATCGAAGCAAAACGACGAGCTGAACTTAATCCAATCAAAACACTTAAAGGTTTCTGGAACGAGCAATTTAATTTGCTACGTGGTCGCTTTGAAGTGCTTGATAAAGAAAAACCAACCATTTTGCTTGATAATGCTCATAACGTTGATGCGCTCAATAATGTTTTCTTAGGTATTCGCTTATTGCATTACCAACGATCATTAAAAGGTTTTACCTTGATTATGGGTATTGAGTCACATATTGATATGAATGAAGTCATGAAATTGGTTCGTTATCTTTTTAAGAAGGTAAATGGACAAGTATTCTTTGTACCGCTTCCTGATAACAAATTATCATGTGATATTGAAAAACTGGTTGATTTAGCACGAGAACTTAATGTGAAAGCAAAAGCATTCGCGAGTTTTACTGAAGCATTTGATGCTGCTTGTAAAACGGTCGATGAGCGTTCAGGTTTAGTTGCAATATGCGGTTCCGCGTCGCTTGTCAGCGAGTACTGGAAAGCAAAAGGAATCAAACGATTCAACTAAAAAAAGTGTCATAAAGTAATTTATCAATATTATTGAATGCTATTGATAAATTACTTTATCAGATTTGTATCAGGGGATTTGGAGGTTTTCTGATAATGATATTCGCTTGTTTTAGAAACGTAATTCTTTTTCTTTTTTCCCAAGCATATGCGCTTTTCCTTGCATTACTAAAAATTCACGATCAAGTTCTTGTAAATAATTAAGCATATCATCTGCATGCAATTGATGCCTAAGCGCCATAGTAATATTAGATTTCAGCAAGGCCATGGTGTCATACGCTTCATAAAGCAGCCCAGAAATTTTATAAGCATACACCTTTTCACCAGCTGCAAGTAATTCTTCTATGCAGTCAGTAAAACACATCTCAGTATTGTTTTTGTTATCGTTAACAATATCAAAAATAGTCGGTGATAAAACAAATCGTCCCACGATTGCTAAATTTGATGGCGTTTCAGTTTGTGATGGTTTATTGATTAACTCTTTCACTTGAAATAATGTTGGTGAGAATTGTTTTTTGATACGCACTATCCCATAATTATGCACTGTTTCAAGTGGTACTTCACGTACTGCAATGACATTACATTTTTCTTGTTGAGCTATTTTAATCAGTTGTGCTAAAGCAGGAATTGGATTTATGATAACTTCGCTTGGAAGCATAAAAGCAATTGGATCTGTTGACCGTGCGTGACGTGCTGCGAGCACTGCTTGCATGAGATCCTGTGCAGCATGTGCAAAGATGTAGGAAAAATCACATTTTTTGCCAAGAGTACGTGCGGCTACATGAGCAGCAGTTGATTCTTCACTGGCCATAGCATCCGGTTGTTGAGAAAAATATTCATCAAAATATATATGAGGTTTTGCTTGTACCATAATACATTGTTCAATACCTGATCGTACTGCTTCATCTATGATATAATGGATCAGGGGGCGATCAATCAGTGGAAGCATTTCCTGAGGGAAAGTAGATGATGTCGCAAATCCATGCTGCGTAAAATTCATTGATGGAATGATAGCTTGTTTGACGATCATTACAATACTCCTTTTTCAAAGTTAAAATTGCTCGAGAAACTTTAATCTTCCGCTGTGTAGCAGGCGAATGTCATTAATAGCATATTTAATCATCGCAAGGCGCGTCAGCCCAAAACCGAAGGCAAATCCTGAATATTCTTCAGGATTTATTCCCGCTGCTTGCAGGACATTTGGATGAATAAGTCCACCAGGAAATACTTCAATCCATGTTGATTTTTTACATACGGAACATCCCGCAGTGCAAAATGGACATTGAATATCGATTTCAACGCCAGGTTCAACAAATGGGAAAAAGCCAGGGCGTATTCTTATTTCTAAATTGTCTCGTTTAAAAAAGGCGTGCAAAAACTTTTTAGCCGTTGCAAAAAGATGAGCAAGCGTAACATGCTTATCAATTAAAAATCCTTCGCACTGCATAAACATAAAATCGTGTGTTGCATCAGTTGCTTCATGACGGAAGCAACGTCCAGGTGCAATGGCGGCAATTGGAAGCGGTTTTTCGCGCATGATATGCGACTGCACCGTTGATGTGTGTGTACGAAGGAGTAAATCGGGGCGATTCATCCAAAACGTATCATACATATCGCGCGCGGGATGATGCTCGGGAATGTTGAGCGCCGTAAAATTGTTGTAATCATTTTCGATTTCTGGCCCATCAACTACTTGATAGCCCATAGAAATAAAAATATTCTCGATTTCTTGTACGATATGAGTATACGGGTGAAGATGACCTGTGGCATCTTCTTTCATATAAGCGGTTACATCAAAATTCATTTTTTTTGAATTTTGTTGAGTAGCAGCTTCTTTGATCAGTGTTGCTTCTTTTTCATCAATGAGCAAGGTTGCAATATCTCGCAGTTGATTGATCAGTGCGCCAACTGTTTTTCTCTCATCACCTGAAAACGATTTTAATGTGGTGAAAAATTCGGTAATGCTTCCTTTTTTTCCTAAAAATTGTACTCGTAATTGTTTAAGCTCTGCAAGACTGGTAACCAGCTCTAATGCGTTGTGGAGCTCTTGTTGCGTAATGGAAATTTTAGTTTCTATGGTGGACATATGTTCCTTTTTGCACAATCTGGCAAATATATTGGAGCTATTTTAGCATCTTTTTAAAGATATTGGCAACCTTTCTTCGCGTCAAAAAATCCAAATTTCGGTTGACATTGTGCCTGATGATCGGTAACCTTTGCTCTGTATCAAGCAATCAAATGTCGCCGAGATAGCTCAGTCGGTAGAGCAACAGACTGAAAATCTGTGTGTCGCCGGTTCGATTCCGGCTCTCGGCACCAATTAATTTCCAAGGTGATAACTGTGTTCGATTTTTTATCGAGAAAATTTTCCGGTATTCTAAGCTGGTTGCAAGATAAAGGCCGTCTTACCGAAGAAAATATTGCCGATGCAATAAAACAGGTACGCGATGCGCTCATCGAAGCAGATGTCCCGCATGCCTTGGTTGAAACATTCCTTGTAGAAATCGAAAAAGAAGTTGTCGGCCAAAAAACGCAAAAATCAATTAATCCCGGCCAACAATTTATAAAAATAGTGCATGATAAGCTCCTCTTCTTTTTAGGGGGAAAATCAAGTACATCGCTCTCATTTCAGATACCATCTACTATTATGATGCTTGGATTGCAAGGTTCGGGTAAAACCACTACTCTGGCAAAGATAGCCAATTGGCTATCAAATGAGGCCAAAAAGCGTCATAAATCGCGACGTATACTTTGTGCTTCGATTGATTTTTATCGTCCTGCAGCAATTGAGCAGCTTGCTATACTTGCAAAACAGGTTAATATTGATTTCTACCGGGCAATTAGTACAGACCCCGTAAAAGCATCAGCAGAAATAGCCGCGTATGCTAAAAATAATCAATATGAATATCTTTTGCTTGATACGGCAGGTAGATTGCATATTGATAATACACTGATGACGGAGCTTATTGCCGTTAATTCTGCAATAAATCCTAAATATAAGATTTTGGTTCTCGATGCCATGACCGGTCAAGAATCGCTCAATGTAGCGCGAGCTTTTGATCAAACAGTGGGCTTTGACTCTGCAATTTTAAGCAAAATGGATAGCGATACTCGAGGCGGTGCAGCTTTTTCATTTCGCTATGCCTTGAAAAAACCGATTATCTTTGTTGGTTCCGGTGAAAAAATCGATGATCTTGAGCAGTTTATCCCTGAAAGAGCGGCAAATCGCATGCTTGGAATGGGAGATATATTAACATTGCTTGAAAAAGCTGATGAAAAGATTGATACTAATACTCAAGAAGACCTATCGCGTAGGTTTTTGCAAGGAAACTTTACCCTGGATGATTTTGCCAAGCAGCTTGATATGGTTGATAAGATTGGTCCATTAAGCAAAATTTTAAAATATATACCAGGTACCCCCACGGTCTCTTCCGCTCATATTGAGGAAGGACAGCGTGAAATGCGTCGCTTTAAGGCTATTTTGTCCTCAATGACCCATAAAGAGCGGTTGTTTCCGACATTATTAGATTCATCGCGTAAGCAGCGCATAGCTCGTGGATCAGGAACTTCGGTCCAAGAAGTAAATAAATTACTCGCCCGATTTGAACAAAGTAAGCAATTTGCTAAAATGATTAAAAAGGGTGGGAAGTTCGGTAGTTTTTTTAAGTAACGATACGAAAGGGATAAATGGCTGTCAAAATTCGTTTAAGCCGTGTAGGTAAGAAAAATAGTCCAGTAAGCCGCATAGTTGCTATAGATTCACGCAAAAAACGTGATGGCGAGTTCTTAGAGAACTTAGGAACTTATGATCAAGTGCATCATAGTATTGTTCAATTACATGTTGAACGTATTAATGCATGGGTCGCACAAGGTGCAATTTGTACACCAGCAGTGCTCAAGATTGTAAAAATGCATAAGCGTACTGCAACTGAATCAGCATCATAATAGTCAAGGAATAGACGGATGCTCATACAATTAGTGGAATATGTTGTTGCAAAACTTGTTGATGATGCATCTCGCATTCAAGTTATTGATGCAGTTGATGGCGATGTGCATATCATTAGAGTTTCGGTTGCGCAAGAAGATCTTGGTAAGATAATTGGGAAAGACGGCAATACTGCTCGTGCGCTCAGAACTCTTATTCAAGCAGCAGCAGCACGAGATAATATTAAAGCTGGGCTTGAAATCGTAAAATAACCGTGAAAATATCAATTATTACGGTTTTTCCGGAACTGTATACTGCATTTCTTAATACTAGTCTCGTAGCTCGTGCTAAAGATGCGGGCCTTGTTTCATTTTCAGTGACTGCATTTTCATCAGTATGTGATCCCAAAGAGCGTATTGATGAAGCGACGTGTGGACCAAGTGCTGGCATGATTTTAAAGCCAGTAGTGGTAGAGCGAGCAATTGCAGCAGTGGAAGCAGAACATGGTCCTGGGTTTCGCATATTCTTTTCGCCGCAGGGCAAGAAACTTTCTCAACGATTATTACATGAGTTATATGATGAATTACACCATGTACATAATCAATTTGACGAATCTCAAAGTAGCAATGCTGATATAAATGCGCATATTATTTTAGTATGTGCTCGTTATGAAGGTATTGATGCACGGGTTGAAGAAGAATGCGCAGACTTACTGCTCTCAATTGGCGATTATGTGCTGATGGGAGGAGACCTTGCAGCACAAGTATTTTTAGAAAGTTATATGCGCCTTATTCCGGAAGTTATTGGTCGCGTGCAATCAGTAGAAGAAGATTCTTTTAGCGGTCCTTTTCTCGATTACCCTGAATATGGATTGCCGGTTGAATGGCATGAGAAAAAAGTTCCCGACATTATTCTTTCGGGAAATCATGGTGCTATAAAACAATATCGTACATCGCGTGCTGCACGCAGAACAATCTTGCAACGATTTGATTGGTTTCGATCATCGGGTATGACCAAAGATGAGATGCTGAGTGCTAAAGAGCATATTCCTGCTCACTACGTGGTGCTCATGCATGATCAGGTATATGTGAAAGAAGATGAGGTTGGTGTAACATCAATCACCTCTATTGATTTGCATGATATTGCACGTTCAAGCGCAACCTACGGGGTAAGTGGTTTTTTTGCCGTATCATCGCTCAAAGACCAACATATGATCATGCAGACATTTATTGATTTTTGGAGCTCGCCGCGGGGGAAAAAATATAACCCGTCACGTTATCGAGCAATGGCACTTTTAAAGCCGGCCTTTTCTTTTGACGAAGTGCGCGAGTGTATTCGAGCAATTGAAGGGAAAGATCCCTTGATTGTTGCTACCTCAGCCAAAACGTCAGAGCAGGCTCCACTGATTGATTATGCTGCCCAAGGAACTGTTTGGAAGCATGATAGACCTGTTTTATTGGTATTTGGTACCGGACGAGGTCTTTCGGATGCCTTGCTTGCTCAATGTGATTATTTGTTAGCCCCTGTTTTAGGTATGACTGATTATAATCATCTGTCGGTACGCAGTGCCGTTGCCATTATTTTAGACCGTTGGCTAGGTCTTAACCAATCCTTACCTGGATTATTGCTTGAAAATAGGCGAAAATAAAGGTATAGTTATTTGTATAGTATAAGATTTTAATGATTGAATGAGACGTTCTCAGAAGGAAATGCACTTATGAAAGCTACAACACTCACCAAAGAAACCATAACCGATCTTGGCGTAATTGATCGCGGGTTTCCAGATTTTCGAGTTGGCGATACGATTGAAGTAATGATCGTGGTTAAAGAAGGTAATAAAGAACGTTTGCAAGCATTTGCTGGTGATGTGATAACATTCAAACGTAAGGATATTACTTCAGTATTTACCGTACGTCGTATTGGTGCAAATGGTGTAGGCGTTGAGAAAATATTTCCTTACTTCGCCCCAACAATTGACTCGATCAAGATTTTAAAACGTGGTCGTGTACGTCGTGCAAAACTTTACTACGTTCGTGAACGTATTGGTAAATCTGCGCGCATACAAGAGCATGTGCTTACTAAAGAACAAAAATTACAAGCACAAGCAAAGTTACAAGAATCACGTGATGAGTCACAAAATTCTTAGTAGTGATACTATGATAAATCAAAAGAAGGTCAAAGCAATTTGGCCTTTTTTTATTGTGTTCTTTTTCTGTGTGTTCACCGGATGTGCTCATCGTTCTGAATCGATAAATAATGACAGGCATTATAATCGTTCAAAAGATTTGTCTGATCTCACAAAAAATAATGTTGATGATGCCACATTACTCGAACAAGCATTTGTTTTATTAGATGATATTTCTATCCCGGTTGGATTTGTGATAGACTCCGTAGATGAAACAATGCAGGCGCTTTCTTATAGTGGTACACAAACAATCACCGATGTTATAGCTTACATGAATCAACACCTTGAACGTCTTGGTTGGGATATAGAAATGTTTAGTATGTTAGATGAAACAGTGGTCATTGCACATAAGCCGTTTAAGTCGTGTGCAATTGTTTGTCGTACACTTGATCAAAAAACAATTATTTCGATCTGTATTCATAATCAAGAACTAACGTATATGGATGCCATGCTTGATGTTAACTCAAAGATGATTCCAGATATTATTGAAGGTTAAATTCCATGATTATTGTATTAAAAGTATTATTATTATCCGCAATAATTTTCTTTATAGTCCCGCTCGTATTTTTTTTAGTAATTGGTCTTGGTGGTCGTTTCTTTGCAATTACTATAGATAAAAACTCCCCTCTTGCTCAAAGCAATCGCTGGTGGGTTCGCGCAATTTTGCGTAAATTTATTGCATAATCGATTTTGTTTGTCTCTTTTTTTATGACATGATATAACCTAACTGCACGGTTAAATTTTACGTGATTAATAGGTTGTTTTCTATTTAAGAAAGGGAATTGTGTTGCAATATAATTATAAATTTTTAAGCTTGTCGCTTATGTTATCATGTTCATTTGCTATTGTATCACTACAT
>CAYPYR010000005.1:32754-37201 GCA_964415095.1 uncultured Pseudomonadota bacterium
AAGCCACCCATGCATTACTATTGCAGATACGATCTCCATAGTGCCTCTCTTTTTTTTGTTAGATTTTTTTACATCAACAAATTTAGAGGGTATCTATAGAAGGTCAAGTATCAAGTTTCAAAAACTGTCCGAACTATTGAAAGAAAAAAACTGGTAAAAAACCACCGCGCACAAAATAAAAAAAAGAGAGAGCTTTATGTTGCACATGTTAAAACGTATTAGTTTATTTTTGATGTTTATCTTGATAATGGTGAGTTCAAAAATGTTAATTGGTACAAGACAAAAAGTAGTGCTTATTTCTGGGGCGGCAAGTGGTATAGGTCTTGCTACTGCTGAAGCTTTCCAGAAAAAAGGATGGAAGGTATGGGCTGGTTTTCATGAGTATGTTTCTGATGAATTAAAACAAATTGAAAGTATCAGACATTGTCATCTTGATGTTACTAATGATCAACTGGTGCAAACCGCTATTAATCACATAATCGAGGAGGATGGTAGAATTGATGCTTTAATCAATAATGCAGGATACGGTCTCATCGGCGCAGAAGAATGTGTAACTATTCAAGAAGCACAACATCTTTTTGATGTTAATGTTTGGGGCGTCTTGCGGCTTGTGCAAGCAGTTCTTCCCATTATGAGACAAAAAAAGTCTGGCCATATTATTAATATTAGTAGCGGAGTAGGTGTGCATTCGTTTCCTGGTCTTGGTCTTTATTCTGCTTCAAAATTTGCATTGGAAGGATTAAGTGAATCGCTTGCAGTTACGTGTGCGCCATGGGATATTAAAGTTTCAATTGTAGAACCGGGTTTTGTAAAAAATAATTGGGGATCTCATTGTGTAATTGGTTCACGAGCATGTGATGAAACGGTGTACAAAAAATTGACACAAAGTATATGCGATATGCTTGCGACTCCACAAGGACAGTCATGTGAAGAAGTAGCTGCGCTGCTGGTAAATATTGCAGAAAACCCTCAACCCAATATGCGCTATCAAACAACGAATGCAATGACAGATTATATTGCTAAGAAATTAGTTGATCCCACCGGGAATGTGCTTTATAAAAAAAATCTACAATTCATAAATAGCTTGATTAACGAGTAAAAATGAAACGAAGTTTCTGACCACGAGTGAGAGTAGAATACCTATGAGCGGGCGTAGAACCTGTCATGCGTGAGTGTAGAATACTCTATCAGTGGAAGTAGAACGTTAGAGAAGAAATTTTCTTGATATATTAATTTTTGAGCAGTCGTTATTTTACCAATTCTTCCGCAAAAATATGCAACTTCCCGGCACCGAGTGTAAGAATCACATCATCGGTTGCGGCAATATGTTGCATACGATTGCGTAATGCATCGAACGATTCAACATATTCAATGGTAAGTTGCGGATTAACCGCTGCTATTTCTTGAACCAAGCGTTTGCTATCAATATGTTCAATTTCTTGCTCACCTGCAGCATAAATATCGACCAGAAATAAATGGTCAGACGGGCTTTGTGCAAGCGTGGTTACAAAATCATCCCATAAAGCATGGGTGCGCGAATAACGTTGTGGTTGGAAAGCTACATGCAATTTTTTTGGTGCGCGTGCACGTGCAACGCGTAAAATATTGGTAATTTCTGTTGGATGATGACCATAATCATCATATACGAATGCATCCTGGAATTTACCCTTAAGATCAAAACGACGATTTACCCCTGCAAATGTTGCGAGTGCTTGCTGTATTATAGAGTGGGCAATGCCAACTTTTTGAGCGACTGCAATGGCAGCAAGTGCATTAAGAATATTATAGGTGCCTGGTGCGTGCAGTGTGACCGCAAACGTTTGATTTTCTAGAGCACAGGTAAACGTACTATACGTATCGTGTAAATTAATATCAAGAGCGCGAACATGAGCTTGTGGATGCACGCCATACGTAGTTGGTTTATAATCAAATTGTTCGATGAGCATTGCGCTATGTGGATCATCATGACACAATATTACCTGCTCGGTAGCAGAGGTCTGCGCCATAAATTGCGCGCAAGCGGATTGAATATCTGCAAGATCTTTATAGGTGTCTAAATGCTCACGATCAACATTAGTAATAACGCCAATAGTTGCGGCAAGATTTAAAAATGAACGATCACTTTCATCTGCTTCAGTAACAAACCAGGAGCTACTACCTGCATGGGCGTTACGACCGGTATTTTTTGTAATACCGCCAACGACAAAGCTTGGATCAAGATCTGCTTCTAATAAAATATGTGCAACCATGGCAGTAGTAGTGGTCTTACCATGTGCACCAGTTATCGCAATACACTGTTGACCCTGCATTAATAAACGCAGCATATCTGATCTATGTAGCAGTGGGATGCCACGTGCGATTGCAGCAGCTATCTCAGGATGAGATTTATTAATTGCTGTCGAGTAAACTACCATATCACATGATTGTACATGTGAAGGATCATGATGATGATCTATAGTGCAGGAAAGTGTGCGCAATTCATCAAGCATTGGTGCATCAATCGATGCATCACATCCAGTAACCGTGTATCCTCTTTTGCGTGCAATATATGCAAGGGCACTCATGCCAATGCCACCAATACCAATAAAATGTATATGCGAATTTTTGTATGTCATGTTGTTTTCTATGCTAAAAAATCATGGCTAGTTAAATCGAATAGCCTCATCGAGAAAATAATTAACGAATCGCTTCAGTCCTTCTTCCAATACATCAGTTGAACGAGCATAACAAAGTCGAATAAATTGGTTTCCGGTGCTGCCGAACGTATGTCCAGGTACCAACGACACTCCTGCCTTATGTATTAGATCCAAGCATAATTGATCAGGATCTCGACCTAACGTATTAATAAACATAAAAAATCCTGCATGAGGAGGTTGATAAGCAATTAATTTTTTGTCAGCCAGTGGCTCAAGTGTTGCAATGGCAAGATCACGATTATAATGGATTGTTTTGACTAATTTTGTGATCAATTCTGGATGCTCAAGTGCATAAATAGCCGCCCATTGACCGAGTACTGATGGACAGACCATGAGTGCATGTTGAATGATATCGGCGCGTTTGGCTAATTTTTTTGGAATAATTGCATGTCCTGCCCGCCAGCCACTCATCGCAAAATTCTTTGAAAGTGAACTACTGCGAATTACCCATTCGGATGATGTTGCAAACGACGCAATCGACGTAAATGAACCATCGAAGACATAATCTTCATAGACTTCATCAACCACCAGATAAATACCATGGCGTTCACAGAGTGCGACCAATGCAGCAAGCTCTTTTTCTGCCACCACCATGCCGGTTGGATTCATAGGGTTTGAAAAAACAATAATTTTGGTTTTTGGCGTAATGGCACGTTCTATTGCATCAAGATCTAGATGCCATGCAAATCCAGGCGCTTCTTTCTGTGTTTGCAAACATGATACAAACTGTGGTGTGCCACGAGCAATACGCGTAATTGTTGCATAAAGAGGATATGTTGGTTCCGGAATAATTACTTCATCGCCTGGGGAAAGAATTGACAAAAATATGGTAGAAATTGCGCCCATGCTGCCATGTGTAGGTAAGATCTGATCATGCGGGATACTAATTTTGTAGCGACGTGCAAGATCAGCAGCGATTTTTTCTTTTAAGAGCGCAGTAAGTGTTTCATTTTGATAATAATCTGCCTGAGTAGTGGTTAATATTTCTTGTAAATATTTTTTGATATCGGGCGCAATGCCATCAACTTTAATAACACCTTGCGACAATGAGATGCAATCAGGGGTATTTTGTGCAAGTTCTTCGATAGTCTTTATCGCGGATTGCTTGAGTTCCATAGTAATGCCTCTATGCATGAAAACTAATATTTTATCATACAATATGATAATCAGATTATGTACAAGTGTAAGTATGAAATAACTTTTATATTTTGGCTATGGGATTCCATGCGTATTAATCATAAGAATGATTTGAGGATAAATTGCGATAAGCATGTAAGCGATCACACCAACGTGCAGTAGGGCATCAGTAAAACGAGTAAGCGCCGATGGTAAATGTCCCGGATTTCGTAGCCACCATACGTCATAAAACATTAACATCGTATTGATTATTATCAAGCGATAATAAGGTTGTGGTGTCGTGAGCATTAATAATAATAAGTGAGTAATTGAGGTGCAATAATAAAGAGATGGTGTGAGTTTGATCGTAACCACATTAATGAGTACTGCAATGCACCATATCATAAGTGGTGCGTATTTCGCTAATGGTTGGCGGAAAAATCGAGTAGGAGTATCAAATATGAGTGCGCCTTTATGTGTAGGTAGACATAAAATACAGAAGGTCCATGCAAGAATGGTAAGATAGGCACCATACATGAATCCAAATTTAATGAACGCATATAGCGCAAATGATGTGGTTAGGGCGACGATGCTAGTGAACTTGAAAAAATGATAGACAACTTTTTTCATAACAA
>CAYPYR010000005.1:37301-39041 GCA_964415095.1 uncultured Pseudomonadota bacterium
GTTGCATGTATGCAAGATCCAAGCAGACCATGCCTGCTTGATATTATAGATCCCTATGGTGGGCTTCAAGACATGCACGAGAAAAGAATGTGTGCGGTTGATGTGAAACTTTTTATTGAAGATCCACTGCGCTTTTATCGTGTTGCACAATTTATTAGCCGCTTTGGCATGGTGCCTGATAATGAACTTGAATCATTATGTAAGACGATGGATATTACCGGTGTCGCAAAAGAGCGGATATTTGAAGAGTTCGAAAAGCTCTTATTGAAATCAACAATGCCATCACGTGGGATTCGGTGGTTACAATCGATTGGTCGGCTGCAAGAAATCATGCCAGAGATTGCGATTTTGCAGCAAGTGCCTCAACGTGCAGACTATCATCCTGAAGGAGATGTTTTTGAACATACCATGCAGGCGATTGATGCAGCAGCACAACTTGATGAATCGCTCTATCGCAAAGAAAGTGCTGAGTTTAATAGTGCACCAAAACAGATCAAAGAGGCTTTGGCGTTAACTGCACGACAACGAAAATTGCTCATTATGCTTGCCGTATTATGTCATGATGTTGGCAAAGCGGTAACGTTTGACAGTGATGGCCGCGCGCATGGGCATGAAGTTGCGGGAGTGCCGCTTGCACAAAAGTTGCTTAAGCGATTGACCGATAATACAATGTTGCTTAATTGCATTGAAAATATTGTACGTCATCATTTAGCACCTGGACAATTACTGCAACAAAACGCAAGCTTACGAGCATATAAACGCTTGGCAAAAAAATTATTGCCTCCGGTAACTATGTATGAACTTGGTCTAGTTGCGTTGTGCGATATGCGTGGGCGCAATGGTATGAGTCATGAGCCATTACGCGATGGCATGGATGAGGCGGTTGAATTTTGGCAGCGCGTGCGCGAGGCGGCGGTTGAGCATGGCCCAGAAGAGCCGGTATTGCATGGACGGGATATTGTTGACTTGGTTGCACCCGGACCTAAGATGGGAGAGTTATTAAAAATGGCGTATGATATTCAGATAGAAGAAGATATTCATGATAAGAAAATTTTATTAGAACGTATAAAAAAATTAGTTGAGTAATATTAAACATGCGATGAATTCAATAAAAAATGAAAGTAGTTAACTAAAATATTTAAATTATTGCTGCGATTAACGTACTCTTGCATGCAATATTTTATTTTTAGCATCAATCTTGAGGAGCACCATGAACAAACGTATTCAACTTATTCTTTCTGCAATCGCAATAAATGCTTTTTGTTTTTCATCTGGCATATATGCAGGTAAAGATAAATTGGTTGTCATTGGAGAAGAAACAACTTATTGTTGTGATAAACAGGGTAAGTTTAAATACTATAATTCTCAACAATTGCCATCGCAGGTAATAAGTGCATCTAAAAATGATCTATCTCTAAGCACTTCGACATCACAAGCTGAACAAGACCTTGCTCAAACTGAGATAAAAGAGGTTGACGATCAATCAAGAGAAAAAGAGGGTACTTGGTGGCAGAAACATTTTTTGTCATCGCCAGATAATAGTGACTCAGAAAGCGACTCTTCTATGATTGCTTCTGCTAGTTCTCCAGGCAAGAAGAAAACTCAATCAAAAGAATCTCCTAAAGTAAAACATCCTAAAAAGGACCCGAATGCTTGGTGGGAAAAAAGAGATAAAAAAGGCCGATTAGTTAAACTTAGTAAAGAGATGGAAGCTATCAGTGGGTATAAAGAACCTGTTGA
>CAYPYR010000006.1:0-16677 GCA_964415095.1 uncultured Pseudomonadota bacterium
TTTAAAACACTTCAAAAATAAAAGGGACCTGTTTGCACAGGTCCCTTTTATTTATATCAGCGTGTTTCTTAGAAACTAAGCGCAGTCTTAAGCCAGACAGACCAGTTATTAAGTGATCGTCCACATTCTCCGAATTCATACGCACCACCGAAACCGATAGATGCTTTTGTATCAAAGAATTTGCTATCAACTGAAACTGCTGCATAAATCTTGTTCGACAACGCACTTGGATGTGCAGCTGGCGTAAGATTTAAATCAGCACGCGTAATTGGCGTAAATACTTCATCAGCAGCAGCTGCAGTACCGGCAGCTAATGCTACAGGACCAAGGCCGTTGCAAAGTTGGGCTTTGCTTGAGCTGGTAAAGCTTGCACAGTTGGTAACTGCAAATGCACGTTGTGCATCAAGGAATCCGATTGCTTCGTCATCCCAACAGCAGTCATCAAGGCAAACTTTTTCACTTTGACGATACCATAAGTTATAACCGAACTCAAAACCAAATGATGAATATTGGTAATGAAGTGCCGACCACAAGTTAATGGTGCTACGTGGTGTTACTTTGAGATCTTGTGTAAAGAAGTTGATACCTGGGCAACCAATACATGGATTGCTTGCATCAGCAACTACAAGATAACGTGACCAATCGCCATTGCAAGTAACGTCGAATGAACGGCGTTCATGAGCACTGAATAAGTAACGATAGCGGAAATCAAGTGAGAATGTTAATTGATGTTTTTTCTTATGCCAGAAATTCCAATTGAAGTTTGTACCAAAACCTACACCACCATGACCACCGTTACCAACAACTGGCTCAAACATAAATTCGCCATTTGGACGGTTACCCATAGGAATGAGTGCATCAAAGTAGATGCCAAGGTTGTAATTTTTTCTATCTAAGAACGTCCAACCAAGTTTGAAATCAATATCATCAATAGCTGAAACTGCTACTTTACCACAAGCGATTTTTCCATAACGCCAGTCACGTTGCTCGAATGCTTGTGTAGCATTTGTAATCACGTCGCCAGCAGAATCAGGAAATACGCCTGGATTTACAATATTGCTTTCGCATAAACGCATATCATCTTCAACGCGTACTAATGGCATATATACTTTGTACCATAAGCCATCACGAATAGCGCTTAAGTCATGATGAATGTTGATAATGCCACCGTATACACGACGACGAGGAGCAACACTAATGTTAGATGAGAATGGTGTGGTCAAATCAGCAGGCACTACTGTTGGGTTTTCACCAAAAATATTCAAGTAGCCTGAACCAATATCACCTAAGCCATCTTCTCTAACTTCAAGACAGCATTTTCCACATTTCAAGAAGTACTGAGCTAACATCTCAGAACTTGCTGATTGTTGGTATAAATAGGTGCTCATAATACTAAACGCTGCTCGCTTTTCAGGCTTGCTGTACGGCTTACCGCGATAGTTATTATTGAATACCCAATAATTATGTAACGCTAATTCATATGTAGCATCATCACTCAACGAACGTGGCATGAAGAAGCTATGACTGCATCCGCAGCAGTCGGTTGCGCATGGTATTACACCATACGTGTCGCAACAGGTATTGCAACTGGTTGGACAACAGGTTGTGCCAGTAACACAACATCCGTCATTATCGGCAATTAGAGTTGCCGAGCTTAGGCCTGCAGCAAATGCTACTGCTAATGCTAGGCCTCTCAAAAACGTATTCCTCATCGCTATCTCCCCATATCTGAAGAAACACACCTACAAACATATATTTCAACACAAGTTTAACGTACACCATATCGTATTCAAACTACAATATTTTTTTACATATTTTTCTGTCAGCCAGTAATTATGTCTGTTTCTACGCACTTTTTTCTTCAGAAAATTTTTCAACCTGCCTTAAAAATATGCTCCCGAGCACTTAAAAAAATCTGAATTTAGGAAAAAATTCCACAAGATGTTAAAAACGAGTACAATTGCTTCATGAATATAGTATTAGTTGGCAATCCCAATGTTGGAAAAAGTTCTTTATTTTCTCGTCTGTGCGATACCAAGACCATCACGTGTAATTTTCCGGGCACTACAATTCGTATCTTAAAAGGAACAATCTCAATCCCTGAGGATGATGCGGCGCCCCACTCGTTCGTACTTCTTGATGCCCCGGGAATTTATACATTAGATGGTAACGTCTCATCAGAGCCAGAAAATGCTGCCAAAGCGGCACTCAATAATTGCGATATCATTCTTAATATTATTGATGCAGCTCATTTGGAACGCAATCTATATCTCACTACACAGCTGTTACCACTCAAGAAACCAATGATAATTGTATTAAATATGTGGGACGAGGCACAATACGCCGGCATCAGTATTAATACCACAAAGCTTGCTGAAATATTTTCCGCAACTGTTGTACCGACCATAGGACTTACTGGCTTTGGCGCCCGGCATTTGATCAATTCAATAAAAAAATTAGCTCAAGAGCTCAAAATAATTGCGTGCAATCAACATGCTTCAATGAATGTTCCCAGTGACGTGGAGCATCAAACGAGTACGAATTTTATCCAACCAACATGGGAGTATCTTCGTGCATTAACTGAGTCTGTGCAAGTCAAGCAACCACGTAACAAACAATGGCGAGAGCATCTGGCAACCCTGATGGTGTCACCAGTGAGCGGCGTCGTGATCGCGATCATTATATTAATTATGACTTTTGCCCTTGTGGCATGCTTGGGCTCATTTGCCGAAAATCTTATTGAGCAATTATTTAATTTTTGTTTAACCCCAATTCTGCTGCCATTACATACATTCTTATCACCATATCCTTTTTTTTCACAACTTCTTATTGGTGCGGTACATAATCAAACCATTAATTATAGTGAAGCAATGGGATTGTTTACTTCAGCTATTTTTATCCCTCTTGCAAAAGTTGCGCCGGTCGTTACCATCTTTTACATCATACTCGGTATCTTAGAAGACTGCGGCTATCTCCCGCGCCTTGCCGTACTTTCTGATACACTTATGCATCGCTTTTCTTTGCATGGTTTTGCCGCATTGCCAATGATCCTTGGTGCTGGATGTAGTGTAACCGGCATAATAGCAACGCGCATCTTGAATTCACGCAGGCAACGTATTATTGTTGCGATACTACTGAGCATGACCATACCTTGCACTTCGCAAACAGCCGTCATGATTAGCCTCATGCAAAAAATCGGCAGCGGTGGCCTGGTACTTTTATTTAGCATTTTGATTGGTTTGTGGTATAGCATAGGCAGAATATTAGGAGTACGAGAGAAAGAAAGTTATCGCGAGCTTCTTCTTGAACTCCCACCATTTCGCATGGTACGCCTTAATCATGTATTTTCAAAACTTTCATTTCGCCTGCGTTCATTTTTTGCTGATGCAATACCAATTACCATTGTTGGTATTTTTTTAGTATTTATCGGCAATTATTTCCACATGTTTGATCTTATTGGTAATAGCATGTCAGGTTTTTTGGGTTGGTTGTGGGGATTGCCGCCAAGCGTAATTCCTATACTGCTTATGGGATTATTTCGCAAAGAAATCGCACTCAGCTTTTTGCAAAGTTTTAATGATTTAACGGCGCCGCAAATCTTTACCACCGCCTTGCTTCTTGCCATTTATTTCCCCTGCATCTCTGTCTACACTATTCTTTATCGCGAGTTTGGTATCAAAACACTCATCAATATGACGCTTGGGATGATACTACTTTCGAGCATACTCGGTGCTGCGAGTAATCTTATAGCACAGGTACTGAGCATCCATTAACCTCTGCTATCAAAGCGCTTGCACCAATAAAAAATTTACGTAAGACTAAAGCATAGGGATGTGATTTACTATGGCAAAGGGTCTTTAAATGAATCGTTCATTTATTAAATATATATGTATAGCCGCTGCTTTTTTCATGCTTTGCTTCGCTGCATTGATATTTTTTCGTCCAGCGCAAATGTTCATCAATAAATTGCAAACCAAAGCATATCACTATATTGCTCCCAAGCAGGAATGGATGTGCGTATTTGTTCATGGTACCTTTAATTTCCCCTTAGGCATGCTCAATATTTATGAAGTATTTCAAGATAATCTTGATGGCACTCTTTATAGTAAGTTGATAAAACGTATCCGCAAAGATCCATTTTTTTACCAAGAACAACCGATTCAAGGCCTTGGCCTCATCCCGATCATGCCAACATTGATTCATGATAATAGTGAATTAAAATTCGCCGCATATCCTATTATAAAAGCATATCACGAAGTCCTGAACTCCGTGGTAGATGAGTCTGCACATTATTCATTTTATACATTTGGCTGGAGCGGCATGTTGAGTCAAAAACAACGACGTAAAGCTGCTGTACGTTTTTATAATGCATTAGTATGCGAACAAAAATTACTCAAAGCACAATATCCTAATCTTAAAATTAGGCTGATCACGCATAGTCATGGCGGCAATGTGTGCCTGAACCTTGCGCTTATTAATGAAGCATTGCGCTATAGTACATTGCATAGTCCTCAAGAAATTAATGATGCGGTGCGTCTTGAGCACTCAACCGACCAAGAAAATGCGCTGCTTGATATGGTTATCTACCTACAAAGTTTGCCCTCACGAGAAGACGCGGCTACTAAAAAAGGTCAAAAGAAATTTGATTATTGTCCTGCAGAGCCATCATTATATATAGATGAATTTATCGGTCTTGGTATACCAGTACAGGCAGAAACTACTCATTGCTTCTATAATCCTACCTTTGGAAAATGTTTTCATTTCTATTCAGATCAAGATACTATTCAGGGCAGCGATTTTGTTTCAACCAAACGGTATGTAGGCAGTAAAAGACTTGATCATGCAGAGACTAAACATACCGCCACGGTAGTTCAAGCAAGAATTATGGTAGATCACGATTGGCGCGCGCACGAAGAATCTCAAGCAGTCGATTCATATATATCATGGCTTTGGAATCTATGCTCAAAATCTTCATCAACATCTATTGAGAAAAAAGATCCAAGTCATAAAGATTTATGGTTTTTAGGATGGAACAAAGACTATTGTCAACTTAATTTTCCACTGCATCCGTTGCCGGTAGTAATTATTGTACCCTGGCTTGTTGCATCACTTACTCATGCAGCTGATCTTAATGACGCAGATCTCAATATCTCGTTAAGTAATACGATACTTTCAATTAAGGTTGCTGCGCATAATGAGAAAGATGTTCGCACGGAACAATTATTTTCAAGTATTTTTTTGAACGACCTTACAAGCAAAATACAAGCATGGAAACCGGATAATCTTTCAAAAGAAAAAATTTTTGCAACAATGAATGCGAAATTATAACGTAAAAGCGATAGCTTTTTTTTCCTAAAAAGGTATGCTAAATTCTCAAGCTGCATATCACATCAACAACTGACACGATCAATCAGCAAGAAGTAAGGGAAATGTATGCAATGGGCATCAACCTTTCGCATGGCTTTGCAACGAATGACTTCATTAGTGCTCATCATCGCCGTAATGGGCTTTAGCATTTTGCCAACTACTCCATCAGGCGCATCCGCTATAAATCCGGAGAAGCGGTTCATACGTTCAATTCAGATTTTTGGCAATCACTATCTTCGTGCTGAAGTAATCAAGAATAAATTGCCGTATAAAGTGGGCGATCAATTTGATCCACTTAAAAGTAGTGATGCACTTTATTTGTTATATGGCATGGGATATTTTCATAATATACAACTAGAGACACAAGATGTTGGCACCGATGCAGTTGATCTTTTTGTATTGCTTGAAGAAAATCAATTACTCGAAAAGATTCAATTTAAACATAATCATGCATTGAGTGATAAAAAATTACGCGAAAAGCTTAATTTGGGCACTATAGAAACTATGAGTGCTGAACGCCTTATGTATATTGCACAAGCTATAGAGAAATTATATGCCGATGAAGGATATTTATACACAAAAGTTACGCCATCATTGGTTACCAATCCTGAAAATCCTCAAAAAGTGCTCGCCGTCTTTGATATTAATGAAGGACCATATTCACACATCGTTCGCATTAACTTTGTCGGAAACCACTCAGTCCCCGATCGCAAGATTCGCGAGTTTTTGATGACGCGTGAACGTTGGATTTTGAGCTTCATGGATGGCTCGGGAAAATATAATGAAGAGCAGCTATCATTTGATAAACATCGCATCGAAATGCTCTATCGTGATCTTGGCTATTTAAATACTAAAGTTACTGACGCACGAGTACTTTTTTCTGATAATAAAGAGAAAATATCTATTACCTTTACTATTCAAGAAGGTGATCTATATATCGTGCAGTCTATAAGCGCACCTGGTGATGATATCTATCTGGAAGAAGATTTGCTTCCCTATATTATTATCGAGTCAGGCAAGCCATTTTCCCAAACTAAATTATTAAAAAGTCTCGAGAATCTTAAAGATTTATGGGGCAAAAAAGGTTTTATCAACGCGGATGTCTATCCAGAGATCAAACCAAATGAAGAAGACAAGACGCTCGATATCGTCTTTCGTTGTGAGCGCGGTAACCCTACCTACGTAAATCGTATAAATATTACCGGTAATGAATTTACTCGTGATAAAGTTATTCGCCGCCGCATTGATATTGAAGAAGGTGATTTGATTACCAGTACTAAATTGCGCGATGCACAAAACGCAATAGAGCATCTCAGCTTCTTTGAGCGTGGTGGCGTTAACTGGAAACTGCACCGTATAACCGACACACTTTCAGATCTAGAAATGAATGTGCATGAAACTAAAACCGGAACCCTTCAAGCAAATCTATCATACGGTATTGATAAAAACTCACCAAAACGCGCCATTCGACTTGGTGTACAATTTGGTCAACGTAACTTATTCGGGCTTGGTTGGTCAGTTGGCCTTAATGCTAACGTACAGCTTGCTCGGCAAGGCACACAAACTTTTGAAGGCTCATTCTTAAATCCAAACATATTCGACCGCAATCTTGCATTTGGTGTTTCTGGATTTCATAAAAAAGTTGATTATGTAGGGTTTGTTAATGTAAATCGCGCACCATCGGTTCGAGAATCTGGTGCAAGTGCACAATTAGGATTTAGTCTGCCCAAAATTAGCCCGAACCTTGATATTACATTTAATGGTGGCTGGGAATTCATGGGCACGAATGAACAATCACAAAATGGTCAAGCTGGCATCATCGCCTGTGGTCCTGGCAAACATGGACTGCAAGTTTTTCTTGATCGTGCGTTTGCACAAGGCGGCTACCAATGGTTTGGGCTTGATATTCTTTATGATACGCGTAACCATATGGTTTATCCTAATCATGGTAGTAAACTTAATATTAGCAATTTGCTCGTGTTACCGTGGTTCAATAAACATTATGCATTCTTTAAGGCAGAACTTGATGCAAGTTATTACACGCCCCTAATTGGTGAAGATGCGCTCGTACTTGCATTACACGCACATGCAGGCTTTATGGTGAACCTGGCAAATAACAAATATATTCCATATAAAGAATTGTTCTTAATCGGTGGTCAAGACACAGTTCGCGGATTCGAATTTGGTAGCGTGGGACCGGCATGGCGCAATTGTGATCCACTTGGTGGTCGCAAAGCAATATACGTTAATGCTGAATTGATATTTCCAATCGCTCCCGATTTTTCTATGAAGGGTCACGTTTTCTATGATGGTGGTGCTGGCTGGGATACGCCTAAAAAGGGAGTCATTCCGGATCTTATCACTCGTAATAAATTTAACTGGCGTCACTCAGTAGGTTTTGGATTAAATATATTACGTCCGACACCGGCAAAACTTGATTGGGGTTATAAGCTTGATCGCGATAAGGCTGCAGGAGAGCCGGAACATGAATTCCATATCTCGATGAACATGGCTTGGTAATCTAGCATGATCGATTTAGAGATCGTGTGCCCTGCGGTACAATGTTGGTTAAAAAATTTAGCACTCATAAGCATAGCACTATTTATATATCCCGATATACAAGCAAATAGTATGATCCCGCCTATTGATGAAATAACTATTACCAGTGATGAAATGTCAGTGCGGGCCAAGCAGGATCATATTGCCATTCAATATCGCCATAATGTCACCATTACCATCAAGCCACTAGCCACCATTACGGCAAAGACACTTGATATTATTATGAATAATGAACTTGCCGTATCAGAACAATCTAAAGCCTCTATGACTGATACGTTCTCAAAATTCAAAAAAATTATACTTACCGGAAATGTACATCTGATCAGTAATAATAAATCCATATATGCTGATTCAGCAGAGCTTTTTATGCCCTCAAAGAAATGCCGTCTAAAAGGTAATATTAAAATAGAACAAACAAAAGTGGAACATGATATTCCCTTCTCAACGGTAAGTAATGAGGCTATACTTAATCTTGAAACATTTTCATGCACGTTTCGAGGTACTCCTAAAACTCCAGTGACGACTCACTTATCTCTGACCGCATAGAAAATTACTGCTCAAATAAATCTTTTACTACGAATTATCATAAGTATGTCCATTATCAAAATATTACCACCTCATGAAGCACAAAAAATTGCCGCTGGTGAAGTGGTAGAACGACCCGCCAGTGTCATCAAAGAAGTTGTTGAGAATGCACTTGATGCCAATGCAACAGCTATAACCATTTATATAGAGCATGCAGGCAAGTCTCTTATTCGTGTGATTGATAATGGTTGCGGCATGCAACCAGATGATGCTCATCTTTCATTCCATCCACATGCGACCAGCAAAATTACTACACTTGATGATATTGAGACTATTGCGACATTTGGCTTTCGCGGTGAAGCACTCGCAAGCATAGCCTCAATTTCACAAATAACCTTGCTTACCAAAACGAATAAGCGTGAGTCTGATCATGATTTGGGTTTTGAAATTATTATGCATGGCGGAACGTTAATTTCCGCGCAAGCAGTCGCCTGTGCCCCGGGGACTGACGTTAGTATTGCAGAACTTTTTTATAATACACCGGTACGTAAAAAGTTTTTAAAACAAGATGAGACAGAATGGCATCAAATTCAAAACATCATTCATGCATTTTGTTTGAGTCACCAGCACGTACATTTTAAACTTTTTCGTGATAAGGCGCTTATACTTAATGCGCCACCTACGCATAATATTATCGATCGGATTCATCAAGTATGGGGAAGAAGTGTTGCGCAAAATATGATTCCCTTAGTCGACAGCCCGCAAGATCAGAATACTATACACATTACCGGTGCGATTTCACATCATCAATTCTTTAGATACAATCGTAGCAATCTGTATTTTTTTGTTAACGGGCGGTTAGTAAAAAATAGTGGTCTTGGTAAAGCGCTCATGAATGGTTATCTCAATGTATTGCCTCCCGGCAAATTCCCTGCTGGTTGTATATATATTACGGTACAAGGAACAACGCTCGATATTAATGTGCACCCACGCAAAGAAGAAGTGCAGTTTTCTAAACCGCGTATTGTTGAAAAAGCAATTGAACATCTCGTGACTCAAACCTTGCAAGAACTCCTGACACGTAATCTTGGACACGAGTCATCCTCTACATTCTTTAAGATTCAGACTTATGCTGCAGAAAGTGTATTGGCAAAGCCTGACCAAACAGTCTCCAAAACTATGCATACAAATTTCGATCAATTTTCAACACCGGTTTTTGCATATAAACCGGTATTTTATCAATCGGAGAGTCTTTCGAGTGTGCATACAAAAGAAAACGATACAGTAAGCCAAGCAGCTACATTTAAAAATAACAAAATAGCACTTGATACAATTATTCCCGATATTAAGCCAGCATCACCGGTATATTTGAGTGAACAAGAAACATTCATTACGAGCGACCATAGCCAGATCATAGGTCAATTGTTTAACACCTATATTTTAATAGAACATGAAACTCATCTTACGATAGTAGATCAACATGCTGCACATGAGCGAATCATGTACGAGCGATTATTAAAAAATTTTGCTGCTCAAGAAGGCACTGAACTTTTATTCCCGCTGCACATCAAGCTTTCAACGCAAGAAGTGAGCATTGTGTTAACCTACCAAGAATTTCTTACCACGCATGGCATCAAGATTAAGAACCATGCTGAAACAGAAATAATCATTATCAGTGCGCCGGTTAATGTACAAAGCATCGCATTGAGTGAACTCATTCATGAAATGTGCGCCTACATACAAGAACATCATGAACTTGCTCAAGAGGTGCTGCGTAAAAAACTTCATGAACATATGCATAGTCAAATGGCATGTAAATCGGCCATTAAAGCAGGAGATGTTCTGAGTACTGAACAAATGAGACAACTTATTGCCGAGCTTGCGTTAACGCCTAATCGTTTGATCTGCGCACATGGCCGCCCAACTATTTGGACAATTGCAAAGACAAGCATTGAGAAAAATTTTCAGCGGCGATTGTAATACTACAACCGCCGCCGTATACATTGATTTATAAGTAATTAGTTTTTAGAAACTACTTTACTTGCGCGTCCGCCAAATAAACTGCGACGTTTTGGTGACATTGATTTTTGCGACGCTGATTCTTGAACTTTTGGTTGTTGTTTTTTGACAATATTCGTTTTAGCAACGGCTTGAGGTTTGTTCTGCGGTGTTTTTGCCACTACTTGACGAACTTTCTTCTCTTGCTTCATCTGTACACATTTTTTATCAAGTGTTTGCTCGAGTGGTGTTTTCAGTTTGATTTGCTCAGGTTTTTTTGCCGCTTGTATCACTTGCTGGCGTTTTACGCGTTCAGCAGCAACATGAGCTTTATAGTTTTCATGCTCTTTTATCAGAGACGCAATTTTTTCAGATAATGCACATTGCATGCCGTTTTCATTTTTTGATGCAAGCTCAAGTTCTTTTTGCAGTAATCCATTTTGCTTTTCAAGTGACTTACATTGTATCTTATGCTCATTTAATTGTGCTTTTAATTCTTGGTGCATAGTATCTTTGGTTTGAAGAGCACGATCAAAAGAAGCACGAAGCATGTTATTTTCTCTGTTTAATGCATCCATCTTACTCATTAATTGATCACGTGCCGCTGCATGATTAGCATATTCTTTTTGACAACTACTTAACTTCTGTTTCATCGCATCAAAGGAATCTTGAAGTTGATAATTGCTTGTTTGCAATGCTTGAAGACTATTGTTGGTTGCATTCTGCTGAAGTTTCGTTTGTTGAATAATACTTTGTTGCTCGGTTACTTGTGCAACCAATGCCTCGCGCTGACGTTGATGCTCTTCTTTCATTGCCTCAAGACGAGCACATAAATTCTTTTCTGTTTCGCGATGCTTTGATAATGTTGCTTCTACGTTAGCCTGTGCATTGAGCTGTTTAGTATTTTTTGCAAGAGACTGTTCTAACGATTGACAAAGATGTTTTGATTCTTTAAGCGCTGCTTGTGCATTTTTCAATTGATCGCTCAGCTCATTTTGTTTTGCAGCATTTTTCTGTTCCATCGCTAAAAGTTGGCTTGCCATACGAGTTTTTTCAGCATCCAAGCGAGCAATTTCTTTTTTCAATCCAGCACATTCATTTGTGAGCATTTTATGAGACTCTTGGAGTTGAGCTCGTTCTGCTTTTGAATGTTGATTAGCCTCGGCAAGTTGAGTAGTCATTGCATCTCTATTAGTACGATTTGCATTCAATTCTGCTGTTTTTTTCTCAAGCATTTGATTTAAATCAGCAACGGTTTTTTCAAAAGCTTTTCTAGCTTGTTCAGTCATTTTTCTTGATTGTTCGACCTGTTTCTGACTCTCCACTTTAAATGATGTGTACTCAGTAGAAAGTGTCGAGCATTTTAATGCCATTGCATCCCGCTCTTGCGTCGCATCATGTGCTAATTTTGTAAGATGTGCAGCTGTTGCTTCAGTGCGGGCTTGACATTGAGCAAGTTCAGCATTCTTTTTTTCCATTTCTTTGGTCAAACTTGCCATCTTTTGCTCATACGATTGCATATTTTTTTCTTTTTCAAAAACAAGTTTTTGTATGCGACTTTCGCATTCCTTTAAAACATTATTTTTGATTTGAGCACATTTTTCGCTCATGACAGCTAAAGCTTTAGTTTTTTGCGCAAGTTCAAGCTGAGCAGTTTTGAGTTCTTTGCTCAAGCTAGGCACTTGATTTTTCATTTGCTCGGTGAGTTCAACGCATTGAGCAGCTAGTTTTTCTTTGCTTTCACGGAGCAATGCACATTCTCTTTCATATTTTTTAATTGCTTGATCGCGCTCATTAATAATATTTTTTAAATCTTTTTGCGTGCTATCTACCAAAGCATGCTGCTGCATACGCTCTTTTGACTCTTTTAGCGCAATATTTTTGATTTGATCACATTTTTCGGTCATATCAGCCAAAGCTTTGGTTTTTTGAGCAAGTTCATGCTGAGCATTTTTGAGTTCTTTACTCAAACTAGGAACTTGATTTTTCATTTGTGCGGAAAATTCTGCGCATTGAGCAGCTAGTCTATTCTTTTCTTCGCGCAGCAAGGCACATTCTTGTTCATGTTTTTTAATTATCTGATTGCGTTCATTATTAATATTTTTAAACTCTTTTTCTGCACTTTCGACCATTATTTGCATATGTGCAAGCTTAGCCTGTGCTTCTTTTTTTGTAGAGGCTATTGATTCTTCAAGAGCTCTACATTCTTTTTTATAGGCATCTAAACGATCTTCACATATTTTATGCTCACTCAGAAGACCAAAGTATTTTTTTGCCATTGCTTCTTTTTCATCACTAGTAATGCGCGCAGCATCAGCCAATTGTTTTTGTGTTTGAGCACTTTGAGCAAGCACAGCATTAATAGAATCAAGCACTTGATTATCTTTTTTAGCATCAAGTTGGCACACTGAAATAATCAGTCCCAGCAGTGCAATTTTTTGCAAGTACTTTTTATCAAACATGTTCATATGAGGACCCCTTTTGATTATTACCCCACTATTCAGATCAAATTAAAAACACATTATTAGAATAAAAAAACTATCATTTAAATTACAATATTCTTGGTTAACAATGGCAACGGAGACGCTAAATCCTTATTTTTATTTATGACACATGCGCGAAAATTCTCTCGCAGAGAAATATATTTCTTTTGTAATTTTTTACTTATGGCAATCAGTTGCTGCTGAGAATCTTTTGCTCCGAGAAGTTTATGCCCTAAACAGGCTATTTTTTTATGCAAGCTTTCTATTTTTTCTTGCGCATCCCTTTTTTGAGCAATCTGCGCTTGAATAATAGTTTTTTGTTCATTTTGGAGATGATTATGCTGAGCACGCAGCTTAACTAATAATGCTTGATTTCGTGAAAAATCATTATTAAGTGCCATGCGCGCTATACATTCTTTTTCATAATGCGCCATGAGTACCTGATATTTTTCTAACAATGCGCTACAGCGATACCAAATAAAAATAGAAATAATCGCTCCAGCACAAATATAGAATAATGTACGTACCGGTATTGGACGTAACACCATGATACCCCCCAAACGTCTCACAATATCTCTCTTGACACGTTGTCCCTAACCCACTATTCACAATAATGAGTTCAGTCATTAAATTTCAATAAAAAAATAAATTTACCCTAAAAACATATTTCTATTAGGTATTTTAGCTGTGAATATTTTTATAAAAAATTCAATATATAAATTTCTATAATCAATTATCTTGGCAACATTTCTACTAATATTTTCATGGAATCGACAGATTTTTCGACAAAAATAATAAGACGAGATATTATTAATGACAACTTAGTTATCATTTGCTGAAAGGTTCTTCATGTTTGCTCGCGTAAAAGGTACCGAAGATATTCTTGATCTTCGATTACATAATTTTGTACTTGATCAGGCTAAAAAACATCTTATCAAATACAATTTCTCTGAAATTCAAACACCAATTCTCGAGCATACTAACCTTTTTATTCGATCTCTTGGGACCGAGACTGATGTGGTTACTAAAGAAATGTATACCTTTGCTACCAGTACGGGTGAAAGTATTTGCCTGCGGCCAGAAGTCACGGCACCTACTATGCGTGCATACCTTGAGCACCATAGAGAAGAATCACCCTGGAAAGTCTTTTCGTACGGTCCTATGTTTCGTCATGAGCGTCCACAAAAAGGTCGCTGGCGTCAATTTTCTCAATTGAATATTGAAGTTATTAAAGCATCATCAATTTTTCATGATGCATCATTGATTGCTATGCTTGATCATTTTTTTAGTGAAACGCTACAATTAAATGAATATGTGCTCAAACTCAATTTTTTAGGCAATGCTACTGATCGCATCAATTACGTTGAAGCATTACGCACTTTTCTTATACATAATAACGATACTATTTGTGTTACTTGTCGTCGACGGGTAGATACCAACATCATGCGGGTGCTCGATTGTAAAATTGAATCCTGCAAAACATTATATGTAAATGCACCTAAAACAACTGATTTTCTTGGTGAAGAAACTAAGCGCGAGTGGCTTACACTCAAAGATACGTTAACCCTACTTTCAGTCAGCTTTATCGAAGATTCACAACTGGTGCGTGGTCTTGATTATTATAATAAAACCGTTTTTGAATTTTCTTCGCAAGCATTGGGCGCACAAAATGCATTTTGTGGTGGTGGTCGTTATGATGGTCTTGCCGAGCAACTCGGCGCGAGTGAGCCTATTCCTTCACTCGGTGCAAGTATTGGTATGGGACGGCTCTTAATGCTACTTGAAGAAATAGTTGATACGTTGCAAATCCCGCAACCACCTGCACTTAACCTTATTATTCCTATGACATCTGCTCAAGTAGATCTTGCACTGTTATTTGCCGAACATCTGCGGTTTAATCATTTTTGTATAGATGTCCTGCTTGATGAAGCATCTATGAAAAGCATGATGCGAAAAGCAAACAAATTAGGAGCAAAGCAGGTACTCATCATAGGCGATGATGAACAAAAAGCAGGAGCAGTCACCATAAAAAATATGATGACTGGTGCTAGTATGACAGTACCTCAAGTTGATGCGATAAAGTATTTATTGTAAAGAATATTGTGCCGCTTATAAGATAACCAAATAAGCGGTACTTCAAAAAATTTAATTTTTGCGACCAAGCAATGTATCAAGCATTAAAACATAGAGTGTATCTTCACTTATATTGCACATAGACTCCCATTCAACGTTACGTAAATAATCGAATGAGCAAGGTCCTTCGCAAGAAAATCCTAATTGATACCATTCACGAATACCGCCTTCATACGCACGTACTTTTTCAAATCCCATGCCACGCAACATATAATATGCTTTTGCACTAGCATCACATTCATCAAGGGCACAATATACTATAATTGTTTTATTTTTATTCCAGCCTTTTTCTTCCCAGGTCGGCGCTATCTTGCAAAGTTGGTCAAGCGGCGCATGCACGGAACCAGTAATATGACAGTCCGCAAAGAGATTTGGTCCGAGCACATTAACCACCACAAAATCACAGTTATCAACATCATTATAATTTGAGCTACTTTCGATTAATGCTTTCAAATCTTGGGCAGTAATCGTATCTATTGTTGGTAAACGAAACATTGCGCACTTATTAGATCGCATCATCTCGTCAGGCTGTGTACGATAATCCAATCCAAAGATGGTGCCGAAAAAACTAGTAACCACCAATCCTACGAATAATTTTTTTATCATGAAATATCCTCTCCAAACTTTTATAAAGTTTCTTATGGTAACGCATGCAATAAGCATACGTTTTGGATCTTTGGCATCACAATATTTCATTGGAATTATTGAACTATCTATCGCTGTAGACGCAATCTTGAACAATGATTACTATTAAAATATATAGCTGCACATCATGGCCAAAAAACCACTCAAACAATAAACCATTGCACTCGCTTTGCAGGCAAATCTATTATAAAAAAAGAGAAAATATTGAATTTGAAAACAAAGCACGTCCTGTGCCCAGGAAGGAAAACCTTATGCTTGAGATGAAACACCTTATACTATTATTACTCGTATTACCACTCAATTTAGTAATTGCCGATCAATCAAGCGAAAAAAAAATAGGTCTTAAAAATGGTAATACCACGTATATGCTCGATGATCATTTAGCTTTTTTGTCGCTTATGATCAAAAAATCGTTTAACAATTTGCTCCTAACTCGTCAGTCACAGGTTGTTTTGCCAACGATACAGCCTAACATCATGAACGAGATTGTGCATGATTTAAAAGTAATCAACCTGTTAATAGCATCAAAAATTGATTATCGTGGATTGCGTAACTACCTATTTAATCTTAGTGATAAAGCACCAGCATTCTGGAGTACCACCGACAAAGAAGCGTATAAAATAACCAGAATTGCTGCCAATCTAATAAAAAGAATCCCCAAAACCGAAATTCTTGCTCTACTTAACCAGGGCAAAGATGAAGCTGATATAAAGCACGAATTAATTTATGAGCTTCTTACACAAGAGGAACTTGAAAAAATTATACACATTCCTCTTATCTTTCAAGCGTTAGTGCGCAATGTTAACTCAATTATTGCACCGCATTTGGTAAAATATTTTGCAAAGAAATTCGAAAAGCAACAAATATCTCTGCAAGATTTTCTTAAAGGAGTCGTGGCACTTGATATTCCAGCACTTGCTATTCCCTTGGCATATTACATCAGTAATCACGTTGATATAAGAAATTT
>CAYPYR010000006.1:16777-38452 GCA_964415095.1 uncultured Pseudomonadota bacterium
AAAAAGCGATTGCACTCAATAATTGGGGATTGAATAAGGACAAATCATTGCTCATGACTGCCTACAGTGATCATGGCACAAAAACCTGGCATCTGCCATCCGGAAAAAATTTATTCTATTCAAATAGTTCTGAAGCAATACTCTGTAATAATAATCAGCTCGCCATTGAAGATACCACGTATACTGATATAGTAAACGCAAGAACCGGAGAACAATATTATCATCTAGAAGGAAAGTTTCCAGCGCGCAATCATGCAGGCACACAAGTCGCAACATCAGTGTGGCGCATGAACAAAACCTGGATTTGGGATTTGGCTACTGGTACTCAGAAAGTCATGGTAGATGATATATTAAAACACTTCACGATATCCCCCTTTTCTCCTGATGATAGCATGCTCGCTACATTACAAGATAACCAAATCTTAAATATTAATGATGCTCAAACAGGAGATGTCATACATTCATTGACACTTGATACCACAGATATTCCATTCAGCCTTGAAGGTTTTATATATAGTCCTGATAGTAAAAAAATAGCTGTTTCATTTCTTGTTGGTAAAGACACACGTATTGCACCACGCGTGCTCACCTGGAATCTTGAATATAATCGTCGACTTGATATATTACCTGGCGGCAGCGCATATGCATTTGACCATGCGAGTACCCGATTGCTGACGAGCACTACTCAAAATGATGGTCGCATCATATATATTGATAAAATAAAAGAACCCAAAATACTTCATGGTCATACGGCACCGATCACTGATGGCAAATTTAACCCGCGTGGTGACCTAGTAGTTACTACTTCATTAGATAAGACTGCAAAAGTTTGGCATGCGAAAAGCGGCACCCTACTTTATACGTGCAATCATCCAACGGGTGTTGATAGCATAGAGTTTAGTCCGAGTGGCAAAGCATTTGTGACGATTGCGGGAAAAGTCGCTTATTATTGGCCATTAAGTACGTATGATCTTCGTAAAATTTTGAATCTAGAACAAACAATCTTTATTTTAATGCTTTATTTTAATGATCCAGCGCTGCAATCGATGTCAGCAGAAAACATTAATCGATTAGTATCAACATTTTCACCAACTGCTCAGAAGTTAGTACTCGATAAATATCGCACTACTATTAATAAGCTTGGTCAAAAATAAATTAAAAAAGAATGAGCTGCGTTTTTCTAACGCAGCTCATTCTTTTTATAGATCTATTTCTTTTAAAGATCAAGTGGTTCAATCTCAGTCTCATCAACATCAATTGTACTATTGTTTTCGCGCAAGAATGTTAATACTGTTTGATCATCTTCTTTTTGTGCATGATCAAGAAATTGTGAATAACTTATCGGATCTTTACTTAGAGCAGCAAGAAATCCACGCGCTTTTTCATCTTGATTATCAGCAAGTGCTTGAGATATCTCTTTGAGATACGTTGGTATATGTGGGACATCATCAATATTAAAACTACGAGCAAGCATCCTCCCACATAGCTCTTGACGATCATTAGCAGCGCATAACAAACCATTAATTAATAGAACCAATAATATTATGTTTTTCATAATCGTCTTCTGCGAACCTTATTACGTACTGCTGGATATGGATAATAAGAGGCACTTTTACGTTCAATATAACCAGATAAGTCGGGAAATCCATTCAAACGAGCTCTTTCTGATGGTGTATATTCTCTACCATCCCGAATATCTACGTTAGCATTTTTTTCTTCAATAAAATATTTTACTAATTCGAAACAACCAAACGTCGCTTCAAGGTGTAATAGCGTAGAATCAAATTGTCCATTTCGATCAGTATTAGTGATTTTTCTATTTGGATCTTTCAATAAACGATAGACATTAGATCTCATGATAGTATCATGCCAGGATTTGCCTGCAAACAATGTCTCTAATAATAATTTATCATCATCTTGTATCGGACAATGGTCACCTATTAATCGCACTGCTCCTGCATTATTAGCTTCAATAGCAAGTTTGATAGAGCATAAATAATAATCTTCCAAATATCCTTTGTGCATCATAAATTCCAATAAAGAATTTGCTTTGGGGGATTGTACTATTAATGATAAAAGGTTGAAAAGTCCCGGATAACCCTTTTTTGTATTTTGACTAAAATCATAGAGCATCTCATGTAAGCTTCGATAATCTTTATTGTTTAAATAATCTAGCATTATTTGAACATTTTCTTCGCAAACCTCAATGACTCCTAAACCAAAGATGCCGCAACAATTTGCCAGACATTCTGGCATCCACGACTGCTCTATCTCTGCATCACGTATTTGCTTAAATGCTCCGGCATTCATCGTGCGCCAATTTATTTCTTTAGGCCTGCTATATATAAATGGATGGATACTCAATGATGTTATTAGAAATAATATAAGAAATTTCATACGCTTCTCTCCAAAATACGTGAACTTTTTTTGCTTCAATAACAAGATAGTATAAAAATTATTTTAAATTTTTGCGCTGATTTAATTATTCTTCTTAGTTAAGCTTTTAAGATAAGCTACAAGATTATCGCAACCAAGAGTTTGCTCATAACTTAATGGAGCATCTTTACAAGATCTGCGATTATTACCTACATAAGATACTTGGTGATTTACGTTGAAGAGTTGATTATAAACTGCTTTTCTTACTTCAGTCGAAGAAATATTGTTACGCATAAATAATGACGACAACATTATTTCGTCATGATCGTATTTCTTTGGTAATTTTAGCGCTTTTGATAAAAATTTAATGCTTGATATGTTTTCACAATCAATTGCATATTTTATAAGTTTACGTTTTCTGATTTCTACTGTTGTTAAGTATTCAGCATCGATTAGAAAAACAAATACTTCTCGATATTTGGGATAAGCTTTTATTAGCTCATTAAGAAATTCTCTATAGCTATTCAAAGTCTTTCCATGATTGATTAGCCATTGAATATAGTAATGTGCTTGTCGGTCATTACCCTCTTCCACACATCGGGCTATTTCTTCTATGTACCGTGGAATATGAGGATGACTGCCATTCCAAGCATCAACGAGAAATAAACCGCAACATGAGTGTAAACATTTTAGCCCTAATGATTCATCAAATTCATGATCTTGCTTAAGATATTCTTGAACGGTCATATAATTTGAATTGCCAACCGCAACTAGTGATCCGACTGAAATCGAACAAACTAATATTGTTAAACCAAGTTTCATGATTAACCATTTTTATGTCTAAGTCGTGTCAATTGATCTTCAGCAGTAATTTCAAGTGATTCTCCTAAATCTACATAGCCCGATTTGTATGCTTTTGTACTTGGCATTTCCATCTGAGAATCTCGTAAATACACAACAGCACCTTTTAGTAAAAGTTGCTTTATTAACGGCGCATTACCATGTATTGCTTCATAATGAACTGCCATTCCTTCACACTCATAACCATTAAGATCCAAAAACGTAACCAAGCAGTTAACATTACTTATGCTGCTATAAATAAAAGCTCGCATTGCAATCTTAACTGGTTGCTTGCCACCAAGTGTCAAAGTAAGCAAATCTTGATCAGAAACTTTTATGTAACATGCTAACATAAGTTGAAGCCCATCAATATTATTAGCATGAATCACTTGCTCTAAAATAGCTTTTCTATCATCAGCTTCAATATATTCATCTAAAAGATGAGATAAAAGTTTTACGTATTTTGAATTATTAATAACATGATAAAAAAGATTCGTTGCTTTAATATCGCCATTAGCTTTATATATCGCTGCACGAATATTATGATCTACCATTGCAAAATCTTTATCATCCAAGGCTTCCTGCAAAAGATCGACTTCAACTGTATTACAAAACCAACCATCAACACATGAAAGACAGGCATCCCAAAAAGTTGTGTTCTTGCCAGCGAAAATGTTGCTTGCAAAACATAGGCATACTAATGTAACATACAGAAAATTCATCTTACCCCCTTAAAAACTTCAAAAAAATGTCATAATAAATATGCTTCTAGAGTAATGTTGCGCAAAAAAGAACGCAAACAAATACAAAAAATTTATTATCAAAAAAATTTGCAATCAATTGTTTAATAGCAAAGCACTCTTTTTTTTAAAAAGTTCTTTTACCATGCTCATATCACTACCAATTTGCTCCTCTAGTTCTTTAATAGTTGCTAAATGAACTGGTTCTGTTACTTGTAAGTCTTCTATTCTATATTGAGTATTTAAGGTAATAGACGGCACTTTTTCATATATTAAACGACGCATTTTAGCACTTCTATGAGAAGATGTTGTCTTACCATCAATTTTTCTATGACGAAACAATGCAGAAATCAATGCATCAATATTCTTGAGCTGCACATCATATCTAAATAATTCAATTACTGCAGCAACATTGTCATGAAAGACTGCACTTAATAATAGTAAAGCACCCTTCTGATTAATCAATTCAGGATATTCTGACAAAAGAAACGCCAATACATTACTACAGCTCTTATGACGTACAAGCTCTTCAAGTAATGTATCAAGTGCCTGTTCCCCTTGAGGAACCATGGCACTAGCAGCATCATAATTATTATCAAGAAGCATACTTCTTATTTGCCGATGGAGCGGTTGTGCACAAAAATAATTGTTGAATTTTAACGGGATATTTTCCCATATAGATATTGCTTTTTCTTCTTGATCACTTTGTGAAGTAACTGATCTTAATTTTTCATTATCATGATCATTAGCTGCAAGATCTCCTGATATGAACAATAGTACGGTAAAAAAAATAGTATAAAAATTTTTCATAATAGTTTTTTTATAACTTTATTTTATATCTTACATTACACAACAAACAAGCAATGACACCATGCTTACTCTGTATACATAAGTTTTGCCATAATAAACTCGTAGCCATGTATATTAAACATACAACTCAACACATTAAAATAATACGTTAGAAATAGCAAAGTCTTTTATGTACACACAGTATAATATGCGTACGGTTTAGCTCATTATCAATTATTATCATGTGTACAGAGAATACAATCAAGCGCACGTTAAAACGACATAAAATTTAAAAATGTGGAGTCAAGCGTGTTATTTCTAATAATAATTACTAATTTTTCGTAATTTTTTGAGATCAAGTTTGTTATTTTTCTTTTGCACGCCAAAATTGTAACCATTTTAGGAAATAAAAGTACCTGTAGCGTGCAAGATTGCATTAGAGTTATAATCGCCAAGCAACAATTGAGTGCGTGAAATTTTGCGATAAACTTTTATTCTCATGCAGGATCGCTTTCGAATAAAAGTTTGATTTAAGCACGACTAACTAAAACTTCAAAACTCATTTGCGCTCATGCAGCGCTATTACGCCAACTCGAACATGTTTACATTGTATCATCAATAATTGTATCAGATTAATAACACATAGATTACTATGTAAACAATTATTAACCGTATACTTACTACACACTGCCATGAGCGCAAACACGATACACTATGTATACAATATTGAGTAATTTTATTATCTTTTTTTAGCACATTATCTTGGTAAAAAAGTAAAAACGACGTTGTGGTATAGTAAACGAAGATAAATGACGACGTAATAAAATATAAAAATAAAAAGGATCTATTATGAATACGTTATTCATGCAAAAAGCGATAGATAAAGCATATGCTGGTGTTGCACAAGGACAATCACCATTTGGTGCATGCATAGTGCGTGATGATACTATTATCACAGTTGAACACAATGTCGTCTGGACCACCTGTGATATTACTGCGCATGCAGAAATTACCGCTATTCGTGCGGCATGTAAAAAACTTGGCACGATTGATTTATCAGGTTGCACTATTTATTCAACCTGCGAGCCATGCCCGATGTGTTTTAGTGCTTGTCATTGGGCACGTATCAAGACTATTGTCTTTGGTACATCAATTGCTGATGCAGCACGTATTGGATTTAATGAACTTGCAATTTCGAATGATCAAATGAAGACGCTCGGGCAAAGTACCATAGAAATTATTGCACCAGTGATGTATGACGAAAACGTTGCTCTTTTTGATACATGGTATAACAATGTGCAAAAGCGTGCTTATTAAAAATTATTTATGATATGACATGCCAAGTGCTTTTAAAATATTCGTAACGACGTATGTAAGAAATAGATGAAACACCCGATGAAATTGCCATTAAGTATTGTTTATCTTTTGTACCAAGATACAATGTTCCGGCATTAATAATACCGGTGGGAAACGCTTTAATGGTATTATCAGCAAACGTAATTGCTTTCTTAATGAGAGCAGAAGGGTGCGCTGGTGGTCCAAGCACATCGCTACGTACACAAAATTCTATAGTAGGATGTAATTGATGGGTTTGCAGTTTTCCAAGCATGTTGGTAAATGAATAAGCTTGATGCACATTATCAACAGTGATATGCATCTCATGACCCGTAGCGCGCGCGTAATGTTGAGCCATGATAATGGTCATATATAATGTACGACATTCATATTCAAGCAACAGTCGATCAAATGCACAAAATTGTGGAACTGCAAGCATACAAAGGATACTCATGATTGCAAGTACAATCATGAGTTCAATAAGCGAAAAACTACTAGAATTCTTCTGCAGCCTCATCAACCGGTTCTTCTGCATAGGCAACGCGTAACACTTCTTCGACCGTCGTAGTACCTTCTTTAATACGACGAACACCGTCTCCGGCAAGGGTGATCATGCCAAGCTCTATTGCTTTTGCACGAATTACACTACCATCAGAACGTAGCATGATAAGCCGTCTGAGTGCATCATCAATTGCCATCACTTCGAATATACCCTCACGTCCGGTATAGCCATCAAAACAGTCCTCACAACCAACTGCTTCATAAAATGTAATAGTTTTTGCTTCAGCAGCTGAGATACCTAAGCGATCGAGCACTGCTTGCAAGGGTGTATATGCTTTTTTACAACGATTACATAATCTGCGCACCAAACGCTGGGCAATAATGCAAATAATTGTATCCGCTATCAGAAACGGCTCAACGCCCATATCAATAAGACGCGTGATAGTTGCTGGTGCGTTATTCGTATGTAAGGTACTTAATACTAAATGTCCTGTCAGTGCAGCTTGCGTTGCAATTTGTGCGGTTTCGCCATCGCGAATTTCACCGATAAGTACAATGTCAGGATCTTGACGTAAAATAGAACGCAGCGCTGCTGCAAACGTCATTCCTATTTTGTCACGAACTTGCACCTGATTGATACCACTAATGGTATACTCAATCGGATCCTCAACCGTAATAATCTTTACTTCCGGCTTATTTAGTCGTGTCAAAATTGCATAAAGCGTTGTAGTTTTACCCGAACCAGTGGGACCAGTAACGAGAATAATGCCTTCAGGCCGCGTAATGACATTACTTACTAATTCATAATCACGCGTGCTCATTTCAAGCTTTGCAAGTTCAAACGAACCTTTTGATTTATCAAGCAGCCGCATGACCACTGCTTCACCATATTGTACCGGCAAAATGGATACCCGAATATCTATGGCACGATCACCTACTTTGATTTGAATGCGACCATCTTGTGGCAGCCTTTTTTCAGCAATATTGAGATTCGCCATGATTTTGATACGAGAAATAATTGCTGCTTGATAGCGCTTTGGTGGCAGAATCTTCTGATAGAGTGATCCATCGATACGATAGCGAACGCGCAATTCTTTTTCGAATGGTTCAATATGAATATCAGAGGCTTTTTCTTTCACTGCTTGAAACAGAATTTGATTGACCAATTTAATAATAGGAGCATCATTTGCCATTTCAAGAATATCTTTTTCTTCAATAGCACCAAGATCAATCTCACCTTCACCTTCTCCCTCAAGTTCTTCCATAACTTTACCGGCAGTCAGCGGATAGTATTTATTGATCGTATCAAGAATGGTAGTTTCAGTCGCCACTGCATAAGTTGCCATGCCACGCAAAAGCAAAGAAAGTTCATCGAGCGGTTGTAGATCGTACGGGTTTGCCGTTACTATCGTTTTCTGACCATTATAAATAATGGGAATAATAATATTTTGACGCAAAAAGCGCAGCGGAATTTTTCCCAAAAGATCCGGGTCGGCCATCGCCTCAGTGATCCGTTCTATATAAGGAACACCAATTTGTGTTGCTAACGCTTTTGCAAGGGCTTCTGGCGTTACGTATCCTTTGTTAATTAAAATCTTATTGAGCGGTTCATTAGTCTTTTTTTGCTCATCGATGGCATCACGAAGTTGCTCTTCAGTAATAGCATCTTGTTCTCGTAATATCTCACCTATTTGCTTATGAATCATAGCGCTGCTCCCAGTATCCTTGATAGGATGGCGTCAAAAAAAGCCGGTTATTTGCTGCTTGAGCATAACAAAGGTCATCTTAAGCAGCAACAATTTATATGTTTTGTCTGTTTTTTCTAATAGTGTTAGTAAAATACGTTATTTTTAAGTAGAAAGTGTTACTAATATGCTATTTGATCTCTAAAAAAGAGACTGAGCGTACCTAATCCCTATCAGAAGCTACCAGAAACTTATCTAATTTTTATACCAAGGTCAGTATGACCGATGGAAAAATTCCCATATTTATCGTATGCTAAAATTATATTTTAAGCAGGATTATCTTAATTGGAGTATCACAATGACCCTTAAAAAACCGCTTTATCAGGCTATTTTTGTAGCAGGCTGTACGGCACTTTTATTACTTTCCGGCTGCGCAAAACAAATGGGCGACAAAAAGTTACCGGACAATATGACGTTTGATCAACTAAAAGAAAGAGCAAAAGTTGCACTCGACACTAAAGATTATTGGTATGCAACCGCCTATTTACATCGCATTGTTGAAGAACATGCTGATAACCTCGAAACTCCGCAATATCGTCTTGCCCTCGGTGATATGCATTTGATGTTCGGTAAAAACGATAATGATGAAGAGCGATTAAAGCTAGCCTATGAATGTTATCGAAAATTTTATAAATTAAATCCATCCAATGAAAAAGCAGAATATGCAAGCTACCGAGCAATACTTGCACAATTCTATCAAACATTACACATAGATTGTGATACCTCGATTATTCAAAAAGCAGCCAAGCTCTGCAAAAAACATCTTGCTCTTGATCGTTTTGCTCGCGGATCATTCTCAAATGATGTGCGGGATATCCTGTATACCTGCGAGCGATTACTTATTGATAAAGAGTTCTATGTAACCAATGTATACATGCGCAATGAGAAGTACAAATCAGCACGAAACCGTCTTAAGTATCTTCGTGATATCTATGGGCGAGGGCACGCTGATCTTGAGGCGCGCTTACTTTATTCTGAAGCAAAATTGGACCTTAAAGAAAAATTACCAATGGATGCTCAAGAAAAAGTAAAAACATTACTTGAAAAATATCCAAACTCAGAATATGTAGCGCGTGCTCAAAATATTATTAAACCTCAAAAAAATAAGTTCGATACAAAATTTTTAGCATGACTACTAAAATTCTAGGTGATATAGGCGAAAATAGTGTTGCAGAGTTTCTCAAAAAGCGCGGCTACACTATTTGTGCTACACAATTTTCATGTAAATATGGCGAGGTTGATGTTATCGCGCAAAAAGATGATGTTGTAGCATTCATTGAAGTGAAGACACGTCGCGTCGCCTACTTTCCTATAGCATCAGTCGTTAATTATGGCAAACAGCGAAAAATTATCGCTGCAGCACAATATTATATTGTTTCAAAACGAATTGCAGACAAAGTATTTCGGTTCGATGTTGCAACCGTGATTATTAATGGCGCTGATGCTGCTATTGATTATATAGAAGATGCATTTCGCAAACGATAAGCCTTTATTTAAGCAACTGCATGTAAAAATATAGTTAATAGCATCGTATCGGGTGATGACATGAGTTCATCAAGACTCACGGCTTGCCGCGTTACACACAAACTTTCATTGAGCTTTTCTTGCACTGGAATCACTGCTTTGTGAAGCAATTGTGCACTAACACAGGTAGACGAATGATTTAATAATATCTTATGCAGTATAAGCTCAATTGTTGATTCATTAAATATGCGCTGCGATGATTGATCACCGAGCTCCTTGAACCCATCAGGGGTTAATGAGATAGTATATTTAAGTGCCGCACTCGATGATGAAACTACCTGCAATAACATTTCTTTATTACCTTCAGCTGAACGCATTATCATGCCACTTTCTTCTTGCATGCAATATTCATTAAGGCGCAACAATATTTGGCAAAAATCAACCAACGCAAATCCTCGTTCTATACAATCATGTTTACGTACATGAATAGCACTATGAGCAGTAACCGCTACCAAATCGCGCAAAGTAGTTGAAACGTGCATATCATCAGCATCACGAGCAAGATAATTCAGTACCATAAATATTTCATTGAGCAATTGTTGTGCAAGGTATGTGCCATTCATTACACATTGATCAGGATTATTAATGCCTAACCGTTGCAATTGATTTTTCAAGCTTGTGGGAAACACTCGTGCTTTCTTAATAGTTTTATGAGGAGCCAATAGCGTTTTGTACAGGGCCTCAAGACGCGGCGCTATTATTTGTTGATCGCCGCTTGTATTTGCAAGCCACACTTTGCCTATGCGTGCATAATTTTGCTTGAGCACATCACTATCATGCACGTACTTGTTACAAAATGTGCTCAAAGTTTCGCGAGAAAATGGCGCTTGCTTCTCATCATTCGGTATTATATTTTTAGTATTATTTTCTTCTACAGAATTTTTTTTTTCGTTATTATCTGTTTTTTCTTGTTTCTTTGAAAGTGCGGCATTTCGCACTGCTTGATTCTGTTTATCCCGCCAAATAGCTTTATCACTGGGCCCATCGACCATATTTAATAACAGTGTACTACATAACGTGAAATTGATGATAAGAAGCATTGATTTCATTGCTATCCTTCGCATGAAGATTGTTGAAATAACATCATGAAGAATAGCATAGCTAAAAGTTCTAATACAACCAAATATAAGTTCTATTTAAGCAAGTGCTTCTGCAAAAGATTGTACGACCTGTTTTTGCATTTTTTTTGTAGCAATTACTTTTTTGATTGCAGCAATTATTACTGATTTTGCCTGGATTATATCAAATGACGTTAAACCACTCAGCAGATCAAATTCATCAGGCTTATAGGTAAAATTAGTTGTTTTAGTAAATTTGGCTGTTACTGGATTAAAAGTGCCATAATCAGGATTTTTAGTCCCTGGAACATAAATAATAATTGGCACATTTGGATCATGCTCATCGTAGAACATACTTACTTTGTGGTTACTCGCTTTTTCAAAATCAATTGGTGGCAACTTAAATCCATCCCGTTGTGCACGAGCAATGGTAGCACGCAATGTAGTTGCACCTCTGCCATGTGCTGCTGCATCACAGACAATAATGATATTGACACCACGCTCGCTACGAAGCAGCGGCATAATACCAATATTTAATCGGTCTTTTTCCATAATGTCATGCCCGCCATCAATCAGTTTTAACATTTCAGTGCCGGACATGCTTTCACCAAGCATTTTATAAGTAATATTCGGAATTAACGCGGGAAAAAGACGCAATTCTTTGATTGAATGTATCGCTGTTTGAATTTCATGTTTCAATGCGGTAATGCCAAACTCATCGGCAGCTGTTTTTAGAAATGAAAGCGAGGGGAGCAATGCGGTGAGTACTTTAGTTACCTCATAGACAATGCCACTAAAATTAATGGCAAATGCTGATCCCCACATACCTAGATAAAATCCAAGATTTTGTGAACGAGCAGAGTTGGTAGAAATACCATTCTGAAATACTCGTCCAAAACTCCATGAAGGAACGTATGCATCCATATTATACGAACCTATTTCAAACGGCGTAAATTCAAACCATTTTGAGTAAGTTCCTGAAACATCTAGCGCGGTTGCTATCGGCAAAGGATAAATATTTTTTGAAAGATTATGCTGAATAGAACTAAGTGTAATTTCCTGGACATTCTGCGCAAAACCTTTCAGCAAAATGTCTGCAAGGAGAGCACCATAAAGATCTAATGCATGTACGGATTGACCATAAACTTTTTTCTCGACGAGTCGCTTCGCAATATTGAGCATTTCATCTAGTGATGGCAAGGTGATACCTTTTTTTACCTTTTCTTGTAATTGCGTGCGATATTCTTCAATCGAAAGACCTGACGCAAGCCAGGGCATGATTGCCCAAGTAGATCCTGAGAGTCCAGACATATACATACAAGTATCAAGAATACCACCATCGTAAGCCCCTTTAAGTGAACCTACCATTTCTATCATAGCGCGATAGCCACCGCCACTACCACAAAGCGCAATAGTTGGTGTTTCATCATCAGACAGTTCAGGCATTCCCGTAAGGGCTGCTACTGCTTTTCTAATTTTTTCGCTGCGCATAGCACGAAATTGTTTCTCTTGCAAAGAAAGTTCATTGCCAATACGTGTGTGAGCAACTTGATCAGTATATGCATGCTTAATGACTTTCTTGCGGGATGATTCTACAATCATGTCAATAATATCGGTTGCTTTTTTGTATGCACTTGATAACGGATTTAGTTTTTTTTTAAGCGATGCGGTAAGTAAATCTTTATAGTTTAGTACAAGCAGAGCACCATCTTTTTCTATAATTACAAATGATGTCCCTTGCGTAAGTCCAATTGCAATTCGACCAACTTGCTGATATTCATTACCAGAGAGCGTTTCTTTAAGAAGAGTAGGATCTTGAGCAAATAATACTCGTCGATCTGACCCAATGCGACGATAAAGTCGCGACAACGTTATTTTACTTGCAGAATTTATTAATTCAATATCACCAATACGTGTTACTGAAAAAGAGGGTCTATCTTGTTTATAATATGCCGCAACATAAAGATCATACGGAGTACTGTTATGGATAGTAATATCATCTGCTAATAATTGATGCGCAATCATACTACTCATAAACATTACGATTATTTTTAGGAAATGCTTCATCCTCATCCTTTAGTGACTATGTTGCTCACGCCAAATCTGTAGGCGAATGCATCGCATATATATCTAACATATTGAGTTCATTTTCTAAGGCACAGTAGTGGCAACGCGATCCACAATCCTCACAATCTGTCTCATTGATTGCAACTATCTCACGTTTTTTTGCACGTCGTTGCTCGACGCTCGCTTGCGCAACTTTTTTACATTCTTCTTTAAATAAATCTTCGCCAACTTTTACTGAGAGCGCATGTGTTGCACGATCAAAGCCGGGAAGCACGCTTAAAAAATCAACCGAGCCATGTGGTTCGGTATCTATAATTGCTATTTTCCCATTTTTGAGAAAACAAATATTATCAAGATGTGAATCTCCATACCCCACATAGCGAATTACCGTCAAGATTTCTGCACGCTGAACTGGCGTTGCATGATGTCCAAATTGATGTCGATTACAATTTTTACAAAAAAGTTCAAGCTTTTCTGAAATCACAATATAGTTCATATCATTAAGGTCATGCGGCCGGCCGGGAATATGATAAAGATATTTTTGTGGTGTTACTATATGTCGTAAATTATTTTTTTTTATACATTCTTTAATTTTTTCATTAACGGCAATGCGTTGCAAATTACGATTTTTATGAAACGTTCGTATAATGACACTGCCAAAAGTTTCATGATGATAATTGATTGCTTTTATTATATAGTTTTTCATACCAGGATGTATCGCAACAATTTTGCCTTCACGACGTAAAAAATCGCAGCCACCAAAACGTAATGCAATACCGGCATCGGTACTACGAGAAAATGTACGATCAAGTATTGCACGTTCAGGACAGTCAGGCATGCTATGTTTGCGAATAAACTCCTGCTCATTACCAATTTCAATAGCAAAAATTGATGCATGTATACTAAATATAGACGCAATCAACAACCATAAACGCGCAAGGAGCCTCTGCTCCTTAGGCATGAAAAACTTCATTACTACACTCCTATATTCCGTCACACGAACTTATTGCATCATTACATTCTGTTAGCAATTTTAGATCAAATGTTCGATTTGCTTCAAAGGTGTCTTTTTTTTGCTTTAAATATGCCTTGCGTAATTGCTCGCGTAGTTGTTTAAATTTATTTTTACCCTGGATGGATGCTACAAATTTTATAAGTCGAGCAAACCCAGGAACATTTTCAAGAAAATCAACTCCATAAATAGGTTCGGTATCAATAAACGCAATTTTGCCATTTTTGAGAAACATAATATTATCTGGTTTTGCATCGCCATAGCCTACAAAACGTATCACAATATATACTTCTTTTTCTTGCTCTGGCGTTAAATGAAGCGCCATTTCATGGTTATTACAGCTCTTGCAAAAAGTATCAAGGCGATCGGCAACGACTATATAGTTGGCATCATCTAAAAATAATGGTTTTCCGGGAATGTGATAAAGGTATTTTTTTGGAACTACAATATGACGCAGGTTATAAAGACTAATGCACTGCTGTATCTTATCATTTACTACAATACGATTGATATTGCGATTACGATTAATTATTCCTACCAATTGATCTTGAAAATATTGCTCATGATAATTAATCGTTTTATATATATAGTTTGGCGTGCGAGGATTGACTACGATAAGACGACTGACGCTTTTGAGAAACGTACATCCGGCAATACGAAATGCGAGCTCAGGATCTTTGCTCAATTTAAAAATACGATCTAATTCTTGCTTAGCAGGACCCTGGGGCAACATATGATTTTGTAAAAAGCGTTCATCTTCAAGCGTTAAATTATAGCTATTGATACTGCTTGCAATCATCAATGCTATAAGAATTATTTTATAACTTAATAATCTTTGCACGTTTTGCACCATATTACTTACCTCCCCATGATGTTTTCTTTTCACATCACTTATTCTTAATCGTAGGGAAACGGTACGTTTTAATGCAAGGAAATTAAAATAAGTGCTTTATTTTCGTTAATTATTAAGAAGACAAAGAATATTTGAAAAAACAAACCCCGGAAAAGTTGCTTTCCGGGGTTTGTTGATTTTGTATCGAATCAGATAACTAGCGCGTAACCAACTCTAGCGAGAATGCTTATACAAACGTGCAAGCTTATGCTTAGCAACAAGTCGGGCGATAGGTTTTGCAAAGAAATGCAAGCCAGGAATACGACCAATAAGATCTACTGAACGGCGAAGTTCAAAATCAACGATTGCTATTTTGCCATCTGTAGTAAAAACAACGTTATCTTCATGAAAGTCTGTTACAAACCCTGCGCGCTTGCGAATAATATCAATTTCTTCACGCATCGCGACGGTCGTCTCATGAACAATTTTATATTTGCTCTTTTCTATTGGCAGTAATGATAATTTTTCCGCCAATACGATCCAGTTATCATTTTCAAAAGTAAATGGTCGTCCTGGTATGTGATATAAATATTTTTTTGGAATAACTATATGTTGTAGATTATATTTTTTAACACAATCTTGCGCACGCTCAGCTATTTCAACACGAGAGATATTACGTTTGCTCCAAACACCGGTCATACGTGATGCTTTTATAACAAATTCTGGTAATGCAGGGTGTATTGCTATGACATTGCGATCTGCTTCATTTTTGAAGAAGGTACAGTCCACTTTTGCTAATGCTTCTCGAATATCAGTCGTATCTTTAAACGTCGCATCAAGTATTGCTATTACGCGTTCATCACGAATTTCATGCTTTTTAACAAATTCTTGTTCTTTTTTGGTTAATTTTTCAAATTCTGCATTTTTTATATTGGTTGATACTTCTGCAAGTTTTTTTGCCGAAGTTGCCTTTGCAGTCTTTTTCATCTGTGCATACATATTTTTTAATTGAGCACGTTCTTTTGCTGGTAATGATTTACCACCTTGCAAGAGCTGCTCGATCTGTGCTATCTGAACTTTCATAGCATCAGTTGATAACACCTGAATCTTTTGAATTAATCGAATATCTTTGTGTCCTAGATCAGGTTTAATTGCTGATATTGCAGCAAGCAATACTATTATAATAGTGTTTAATTTCATGCTTGTTTTCATAAAATGAATCCCTTTATGCTTCATGAATGACAAGTTATTAATGATTTAATGCCCCCACGACACTAATATTTACTGTTATATAAAGATTAAATAAGAAACGATTTGATGTCAAAAGCCCTAATTCTACCCAGGAAAATTCATATAGAAACATTGGACATTTGGGCTAATCCCAATAATGCCAGCGAATATCAGTACTTTTAGGGATCTCATAGTCTGATTTCATATATTGCAGAAGAAGTAGCTGAATATCAGTAGATTCTTTAAGCTTTTTGCTTAACTGATACGCAGTTAACCCTTGCCAATCTCTATGCCAAATATCAATAGCGGGAAACCAGTGTAATAAGAGCATGATACACTGTTTTTTAGGGATGAGATCTGATGCTCGCACTATTGCCTGGAGGATCGTATCACCTGAACGCTTTCTGGTAATATTTTTGGCAATCTCAGGTAGTGCTATAAGCTGTACCAATAAAGCATAAAAATCAGGATGCTCTTGTTGATAGTGCACAAAATCAAATAATAAATTATCCGATATTTTAGCAAGCAATGCTCTGCACCGATGGTCAGCATAAAGTTTTGTAAAAATTGTAGGATCATAAAATCGCATTGCGTAATGCCAGATTGTTTCAGATTTATGAGAACTTATAGTGACATCAATCGCCGGGTGCTCAAGAAATTGTTTAAGTAAGTTATATTTTTTTAATTCAATCACCCGCATGAGCGCTATTTCACCATAACCATTACGCATGTTTGGATTGGCGCCCTGATCGAGCAAATAAGTAACTATTTCTTCACTACGATGTAATGTACAAAAAAGAGGAGGGAAATTATCATGCGTATTGATATCCCCACCATCAACAACCGCTTTCTTTATTTCTGATAGATTTTCATTAATAATACTTCTATATAATCGATCGTTTTTTTCTTGTTGCTCTAGCAATAGCAATTTTTTTTTCGGTTCAGATACAAACTGTTTATATTCTTTTACTATATTGAAAAAACCAAAAACTGGTTGTATTAATATGACGTGTAAGCCTAATATAAAATGTGGTAAACATACAAATTTTGCTATTTTCATTACGCTGCTCTCAAAAAATGCTAAGCACGATTAAAAATTTAAGTAATCATCTAACTATGTTATTTATATAGAATAAATTTGAAAAGGGATCACTGATATTTTATAAGTTGAAGAATTGGCTATGTTAGGCAAAGCTACGATAGTAGCAAAGAATTGTATTAAATTGTTTTATTGTGTTCTTGCAAGAGCGTAGAAGACTGGCCATGCCAGACGAAGCTTGCCAAGCCGGAAGGCCTGGATAAGCGAAGTCTGGTGGAGAGAGAGGGATTCGAACCCCCGATTCCAGTTTCCTGGAATAACCGCTTTCGAGACGGTCGCTTTCAACCTCTCAGCCATCTCTCCACAAAAAAGATCTCAAATCCTGAATAATATACATTTTAATATAGGTTTCGACGGATGTAAAACATAACTTCAGACTAACACCTGTGCAACTATCTTGAATAATAGTGTAAAAGATATTAGGCTACTCTTTGCTAACACCGATATAACCGTCCCTAAGCCCCTCGAGGAGACTCATCACATGACTATTCCTCATATACAAGCAGTTGTACTTGCTGCCGGAAAATCATCCCGCTTTAAAGCAAGCACCAGTAAGCTATTAGCTCCGCTCTGTGGCAAACCCATCATTACCTATATACTCAAGCTACTTGAATCACTGAGCATCAATACCTTACTAGTCACCAATCCTGAAAATACTGATTTGCTAAACTGTATCACTGATGCTGACATTAAAAATGTAACTTTTGTAACGCAAACGCAGGCACGCGGCACGGGCGATGCACTTGCGAGTGCCTACTCGTCAATTACTGCAGCCCATGTATTAGTGCTCAATGGCGATGTACCATTAATAAATGATACGTTAATTGAAACATTAATCACCCACCACGCTACTACAAATGCTGCAATCACCTTTTGTACCAGTACGGTGGCCGAACCTTTTGGGTATGGCAGAGTGCTAGAAGAGTCCAAACATATTAAAATCATAGAAGAGCGTGATTGTACTGAAGTTGAAAAAAAAATTAATCGCATCAATGCCGGTATCTATCTTTTTGAACGAAGTTTTTTAGACAGGCATCTTGCTACATTAACACCACATAATGCTTCCGGTGAAATTTATATTACTGATCTAGTGACAATAGCAAGTAACAATAGACTATTAGTACAAACACTTCATGTACCATATGATCTCATACGTGGCGTAAATACACTCAGCGAATTAGTAACCGTAGAACGTATCAAACGTTTTGAAATTATGGATCAATTAATGGAGAAGGGCGTTCGATTCATTGCACCCGAGAGCAATATACTCGATGCTGATGTAACCATTGGATTTGGCTCAACTATCTATCCCGGCGCTCAGATTCTTTCCGGTACCATCATTGGATCCTATGTAGCAGTCGAGGGATATTCAATCATCAAAAATAGTATGATTTATGATCAGGCAACTATCCATCCATACTCATTTATTGAAAATAGTACCGTGCACACCTCTGCACAAATAGGCCCGTTTGCCCATGTTCATCGTAATACCACCATTCATGAAGCAGCAATTGTTGGTAATTTTGTTGAAGCACAGCAAACCACGCTTGGAAAAAAAAGCAAAGCAAAACATTTAACCTATCTTGGTAAAACAGAAATTGGTGACGAGTCAAATATTGGTGCCGGTACCATCACCTGTAACTATGATGGTAAACATAAACATCAAACAACTATTGGCAATCGCGTCTTTATTGGTAGCAATAATTCCCTAATTGCGCCAATCACCATCCATGATGGATCATTTACTGCTGCTGGCTCAACTATTACCGAGTCCGTACCACCGGATAGCCTTGCAATAGCGCGCGCACGACAAGAAACGAAGATCGGCTATGCAACTCGATTACAAAAAAAATCAGCCGATACGACTCAGCAACCACTATCTTTAGAAAAATCAGGAAGCATCCCCACATGATTCGTTTTTTCCACGTCGCTGATATTCACTTTGGTGTAGAAAATTATGGCAGGGTCGATCCAGCAACAGGCATACATTCACGATTACTTGATTTCAAATTAAGTCTTGATACCTGTATTGCACATGCGATTGCCGAAAAAATAGATTTTTTTATTTTCTCAGGCGACGCCTACAAAACCGCCTATCCTACGCCAACGCAGCAACGCCTGCTCATGCAAAGCTTTTTCATGCTGTACAAAGCAGGGATACCGGTAATCATTATTGTTGGTAATCATGATCATCCACTCAGTTTTGGTAAAGCACATGCGCTTGATGTATTTAAAGAATTACCGATTGATGGTTTTCATGTATTTGCAAAACCGGAACTGATGACCTTAACTACTAAAAATGGACCAATTCAAATTGTCGGTATCCCCTGGCCAACTCGTCATAACGTCATCACTAATGAAGAACATCGCATAAAAAAATCAAATGAGATCACCTCATATCTTTCAGAACAAGTGAGTGCATTCATTGAACATATTGCAAGCGTCATTGACCCGACAATACCGGCGATCCTTGGTGGTCATCTCACCGTAAGTTCGGGTATTTTTTCCGGATCAGAAAAATGCGCCGTATTTGGATCGGATCCAATTTTTCTCCCTTCACAACTGGCACTTCCCGGATTTGATTATGTCGCACTGGGACATTTGCATCGCCATCAAGATTTGAACGAACAAGGTTATCCACCCGTCGTGTATGCTGGTTCGATAGATCGCGTTGATTTTGGTGAGCGTAAAGAAGTAAAAGGGTACTGTGATGTTACCATTGATACCACGGTAACGGCATCAAGTGAACATGAGCGGCCACGGCGCACAAGCTATCAATTTGTGCCCCTCACCACAAGACCGTTTATACAAATCGAACTAGAACTCAAAGCGGGCTCGACGCATACTGAACAAATTATTGATGCAATCAACGAACATCCGATAGATGGCGCTATTGTAAAAATTATTTATCACGTACCACGTGGCATACAAGATAGAGTTGATTTAACTACCGTTGGTCGTGCACTTGCATCAGCTATGTATGTCGTGGGAATCTTCCCCCAGCGCACGCAAGAAAAACGAACTCAACGCGCCCCTATTAATGTTGGCATGGATTTTGCTACGCTCATTAATACCTATCTTGCTACCAAGCCAGAACTTGCATCATCTAAAGACCGACTATTGCAAAAAGCACATGCTCTTTTGCATGATGTAGAAAATCAAAACCAAGAACAATCTTAAGGAAGTTATGATCGCACTACAACTTACTAATACCCTGAGTAAGAAAAAAGAGATATTTAAACCGTTTGTTGGTAATACCGTCTCCCTCTATGTATGCGGCATCACTCCGTACGATTATGCACATATTGGCCATGGCCGTTGTTATATAACGTTTGATCTTTTAGTGCGATTACTCACATTCTTAAAATATGAAGTCGAGTACGTACGTAATGTTACTGATATTGATGATAAACTCCTTCGTAAAGCAGAAGAGCGCGGCAATGCTGATCACTATGCACAGATCGCACAAGAATATACTGCCGCATTCAATGATGATCTGAACGCATTAAATTGTCTGCCAGCAGAACATGAACCACGCGTTACGGATCACATTCCCGATATTATTTCGTTGATCGACACATTGATTAAAAAAAATCATGCCTATGTTGTTGAGCACGATGTTTACTTTGATATCATGACCAATCCTGAATATGGCAAACTCTCTGGTAGAAAGATTGAAGATCTCAAAGCAGGAGCACGTGTAGAAGTGCGTGAGCAGAAACGCAATCCGGAAGATTTTATTTTGTGGAAAGGCAATGCTGAAGGAAAGTTTTGGCAATCTCCATGGGGGCACGGTCGACCAGGCTGGCATATAGAATGTTCTGCACTTGTGGATAAATATTTTGGTGATACGATCGATATTCATGGCGGCGGCATGGATTTGATTTTCCCGCATCATGAAAATGAAATTGCGCAATCTGAGTGCGCACATAAAAAATTATTTTCACGCTTTTGGGTACATAATGCATTTGTTACGCTCAAGGATGAGAAGATGTCCAAATCGTTAGGTAACTTCTTTACCTTACGTGATGTATTTGCAAAATTCGATCCGATGGTTGTGCGTTTTTACTACTTGCAACATCACTATCGCACACCAATTGATTTCTCATTCGAGGGACTTGAAGCGGCACAAAAAGCTTATATACGTTTAGTCAATGCATTTGCACCAATCACCTCTCACCCAATGCTTTCAGCAAATGATATCTTGAACAAAAATATTGTGTACAATCTGACTGACGCACTCTGTGATGATTTAAATACACCAAAAATGCTCGGCATCTTATTTGAATATTTAGACAACATTGTGCAAGACAATCCTGAAGCACGCCGCGTTAAATGGTTTTTGCAAGAAGTGGTTGGCCTCAGACTTGCACCACTTGCTGAAAAGAAAGTAGAAATGACGCCAGAGATTAAACAGCTTCTTCAAGAGCGCAAAGATGCACGTGCTCAAAAAGATTGGAAGCGTGCTGATGAGCTTCGTGCAAAACTTGAATGTCTTGGTATTGATGTGCGGGATGAAAAATTATA
>CAYPYR010000007.1:0-6363 GCA_964415095.1 uncultured Pseudomonadota bacterium
AGATTTTGATTGGAATCACGCACTGCAAAAAGCACGGCAAGAAATAGCTGAGTTTTATCAAACTCGTCTTAACGTGCGTGCTTTGTGGCAACCAACAATCTATCGCACCATCTCACGTGCTTATTTGCTCGCTACACCGGTTTTGATACCACGGTATAATCCTGACATGCGAGTTATTAAGGAGCTATATCATTTTTACTCCATGGCAGATATCATTCAACCGGTACTTGGCACCTATCAGCGGACCTTTAGAAATGAAAAGAACTTGGTAAATTTTTCAGTCACGTTTGAAGATAACAATGGCAATGCATTTGCACCGGGACATACGGAAATACATACTATTCAACTTGCTCGCTGGCTTCTTGCTATGCCCAAGTTACTAAAAAAATATAATTTCCCCGGATTTTATCTGTATCAAAACGATCTTGATGGATCTATTCACATTCCACGTTCTGGCAAGCCGTCGTATGATCGACCACTGCCAAGACTCTCTGCATTCAAACCGCGCTATTAATACTTTATACCTACAATATATTGCTTTTTACCCTATTTTTTATCTTTATTGACAGGTTGAAATTTTAATATCTATACTCAGAGTAGTAAGGTATTAATTGGGTTCGTATCTATTAATACTGAATGAAAAACGGTTTTGAAAGGCACGTGCATGCTTAAAAACATAAAACTATCCTGGCTAACACTTCTATTGAGTGTCATGGTATCGTCCAACGTACTAACACAAATGGTATGGATAATCACTGATGATCATAAACAATTTAATGTGCCGGTAGTAGTAGCACAAGAATCAAAAGTACTGGCTCAGTATATTGCTGAGAATATCTATGAAATATGGCTTACTCAAGCAAACAATCTTCCCATTTCAAGTATAACGTTCAACACAGTACTTCAATATTTAAATCAATTGTATACATGGCATCAAGAACAACTTTCAGATGAAGCAATTAAGTCGATGCTCTCTGCCTTTACTTCTGGAGTTCTCTCAAATCAATACTACCAGGCACAAAATTATTTTGGTATTATCCCCTTCATTAGAGCATGTTATTTGTTAAAACTACCTCACAAAGCCTATATTGAGTTCCACATACTAAATTATATGGTCCATATCTTAAATTTAGAGCTCGCCACGCTTGACAATGAATACGAACGATTTAATCAATTGTTTGGCGTTGATGATGATATTTATTACAAAGTCCATGAATTTCGCAATCGAGAAATTGCTCTGCCATTATATGCAAAACGCACTACTTTAAGTCGGCGCATGCCACAACCAGATTATTTAAATCTTTCTCATTTAGATCTTATTTCCATAGCAGGCTTACCTTTTATCCCTCATAGTGACTTAATACGCTTTTTAAATCTCAGTAATAATAAAATCTCTATGATGTATCCAGGCACGCTCAGAAATTTTTTACATATAAAAGAAATCAATCTTAGTAATAACCAGATCCGCATGCTAGCTGATGATATTTTTAAAGATAAGCCATTTTTAGAAACAATCTTACTGGGCAACAATCGCTTAAGTTTCTTATACAATGACATTTTTGAAAATTTACAAAATTTAGCAGTAATTAATTTAAACAACAATCAGTTAGAAGGATTACCGAAAGAACTTTTTGCAACAACACCAAATGTGCAACAGCTCTATCTTGCAGATAACAAGATTAAAGACTTACCGCTCACTATTTTTCAATCCTTAAAAAATTTAAAATATCTTGACGTCAGTGGCAATGATTTACAATACGATGATGTAACATTTCGGAAAAAATATTTGTCGCATTTACCAAATGTGATACTCCGATATGTTTATTAACCAAAAAAAAACAAATTTTAGGAGAAGTAGATGAACGCAGTAAAATTAATGCAAAAATTATTAACTACAAGCATGCTGATAGTAGTATCATGCTTTGTAGCTCATTACTCGATACAGGCTGCTGGAGATGAATTACCGAGTACTCCTCGAGTAAAAATAATTGGTAGTGATCAACAAGAATTTTTGGTTGAAGAACCAGTTGCGTGTACTGCAGAATACTTCAAGTTAGCGATGAACGGTAAACTTAATAGTAAAGAGCTTCAGACACACACCATCGACTTTAATAATTCCCAGGAGATAGCAAGTTTTACTCTCAATGGTATAATACCGCTTCTTTATCTGTATTATTACGGAATAGTTTATAACCAGCTTGAACACTCAGCCCTACCAATTAAAAAAACAATCATAGCGTCTGCTCTAGAATATGTACGCAATCTTAATCAAGAAGCTGAAAATTACTTTGCAACAATTCACTTTATTAACGCTATTAGATATTTAAAAATTCCATTAGCTGATGAAATCGAAGCAGCTCTAACTGATTATATCATTCGTATTATGGACCAGAACATCCCACCGGTTATTGCTGGAGAATTAACAACCGAAGAACTAAAAAAACGTGAAAAAAAAGAATTTGTTAAACTTTTTGGCGATGATGACTCTATGATTGAAAAACCTGCAGAAGCTGGTGAAAAAACTATATTTGAAGAGTCTCTATATGAAAAAATAAGTAAAGATCGCAATCATAGCGTTGATTATTATATTAAATATATTAAGAGCCCTAAATTTCCCCTCGTAAATCGCGAAGGAACCATCGATCTTTCAAACATTGGACTTAAGAGCCTGCATGGTCTCAATCAGGTTCCTGATATAAAACACGTGAAGATGATCAATTTAAATAATAATCAATTAAGTGAAATTCCCGCAAACAGTTTCCAGGGATTTATTAACGTTGAAATTATATCACTCAGCAATAATCAAATTAAATCATTACCAGCAACTATCTTTGATTGTTGTCCAAAGTTGCGCGAAATTTGGTTGGATGGAAATCAACTCACTACAATACCGGATTTGAAAAAATTATCACATTTAAGAAAGCTTAGTCTAAACTCTAATAAGATTGATACAATAGATGCAGATACTTTTGTTACTACGACATTATTAGAAGAGCTTGAGTTAACTGATAATAACATTAACACACTACCCGCAACAGTTTTTGATCCACTCGTCAATCTGCGAACACTCCATTTAGATGATAATAAATTAGAATCAATTCCAGATGGGGCCTTTGATAGCTTGAGCAATCTTAAGGGGATCAATCTGGAACGTAACTTTTTAAGCTTAAGCAAATCAGAATTTATAGAACAATATTTATCTAAAATTCCGGGCCTAAAATTAAAAAATATACGTTACAAGCCTCAGCTACAAAAGCCTGGCAGCAATAGCGCAGAATAAGTTTTTGTTATTATAGAAAGTTTACTCACCGGCACAAAGCTCTTGATATATTAACTAAATAATTACCGGTTTAGGGCGCGTTTTTACCCATGCATCAAGTTCGATTAAATAGCTCATTAACGATTCAAGATTTGCAAGTCGAATAGTGTTAGGACCATCACTGAGTGCACGATCGGGCTCTTCATGTACTTCCATAAATAACCCCGCTATGCCTTGCGCTATGGCACTAATTGCAAGATCCGGGACAAACCGTCGGTCACCGCCGGAAGCATTACCCAAACCTGCTGGTCGCTGTACTGCATGAGTTACGTCAAAAATTACCGGATAACCAAGTGATTTCATTATGGGAAAATTACGATAATCAACAATTAAATTTTGATAGCCAAAAGTATAGCCACGCTCACAAAGCCATACTGGTGAACTACCGCCTTCATGAACTTTTTGAGCAGCTTCACCCATCGCTTCTGCTTGAAAGAATTGCCCTTTTTTAATATTGATTATTTTACCAGAGCGACCTGCTGCAACAAGCAAATCAGTTTGACGACATAAGAACGCGGGAATTTGAATGATATCAACGACGGACGCTACCGCGTCTATTTGCCAGGCTTCATGCACATCAGTAATAACTGGTATATCAAACTCACGGCGAATTTTATCAAGAATGCGCAGCCCTTCATCAAGGCCAACGCTACGATAACTTTTTGCTGAGATTCTATTTGCTTTATCAAAAGAACTTTTAAACACGATCGTGCAGTTAAGTTTTTCTGAAAGCGCTTTAAGATGACCGGCGATCATTAAAGAATGTTTTTCATTCTCAATCGCACAAGGTCCAAGGATAAAAAAGAGTGGCGAGTTATTATCAGATAACTTATAAAGCGCTTCAATTACGGCATCTCGATTCATAATATACTACCATTCCACGTTGTTAATGTTATTACAATACATGATGATTAAACAACATGTAGCTTAACAACTTTATAACAAGGGAACAAGCAGGATATGCTCGAACAACTTATATATAATTGTAAACGATTCTATTCTTCTGTAGCAGGTAATACCGATTCTTCTGTTGCCGTAAGTAAGCCATGTTTTTTAGCAACTTCATCAAGCACGCCATTAACAAATCGATACGCATCGCGTTCAGCAAACGCTTTAGCAAGCTCTACACCTTCGTTAATCACAATACTTGGTGCGACATCAGTATGAAGTAGTTCATTGATAGCTAGACGCAAAATAAGACGCGTACAAACACCAAGACGTTCAAGCCGCCAGTTCTTTAACATCGGCTCTATTTCTTTATCAAGCTCTTCTCGACGATCAATTGCACCACGAGCAAGAATAATAGCAAGAGAATCATCCGGAATATCTACAAGAAATCCGCGACGTAAATTATCCACTACTGATTCAAGTGACACGGTATAATCAAACTGCTCTATAGCATAGAGTAAATGGAATGCCAAGGCACGCAAATCGCGTCGCGTTATAGGACGCAGAATCCCATTTTCTTCGGGAACCGTTTCTAAAAGTTCTTCATCAATAGGAGCTACATTTAACTCGGTAACATCAATTGGTTTTGTCATAATCGTACTTTTGTTAGGCTAGGAATTAAGATCGATTGCGACATAGTTACTTTTCAGTACTTACCCGCTCAACATACTTGTCTTCACGCGTATCAACTTTAATGATATCGCCTTCATTAAGAAATAATGGTACTTGCACCGTAATGCCAGTTTCCATCTTTGCTGGTTTTGAACCACCTTGAGCAGTATCGCCACGCACACCGGGCACCGTTTCCACTATTTTAAGGTTCATGAACATCGGCGGTTCAGCTGAGATTGGCTTACCTTGAAAGAATAAAATAACGTATATTTCTTCAGGCTTTAAATAATCTTTTACGCCAAGAATCTGTTCTTCATTAAATGAAATTTGCTCATAATCACTCTGATCCATAAAATGAAACATTTCATCTGCATATAAAAATTGCATTTTTTTGTTCTCAAGATCAGGATCATGAAAACGCTCGCCTGAACGGAATGTTTCTTCAAACGTACGACCAGTTATCAAATTACGCATTTTGGTACGTACAAAAGCGCCACCTTTTCCTGGTTTCACGTGATGAAACTCAAGTACAAGCCATGGCTCATTATTCCAGAGAATTTTAGAACTATTACGTCGAAAATCAGATGTTGAAATCACAAGAAACCTCTTATTTGCCTATTGATGCCCTTATTAATAACCATAAGAACCTTAATAATATGAATAATATTAGGAAAATAGGGCAAAAAAAGCAATTTCTTTTTTGTCATTAATGCTCTTTTACTGTTTCTTGCTCTTTTATGCGCTGAGGATCATAGGTAATGCCACGCCTATCAACCCATTTCGGTAGGTAGCGACGCATAAACGATGCCTCATCTTCGAGAAAGTAATTTTCGTCCAATTCAAGAAACCAAAGCACCGGAAGTTGATCAAAAATAGTATCCGGTAATGTTGCTAGCTCATTATGGTTTAAATAGAGTGCTTTCAATGATGAAAGACCGCTAAAAAGATCCACTGGTATTTCGTTTAACTCATTATGATCTAAAAAGAGTTCTTCTAACTGAGTGAATACGGTGAATGGCTGCTTGAGATGCTGCTTTTGCCATGATTCATAGCGAAGATGATTATGATCAAACTTAAGGCATATGATCTTGTCAGGATTTGAAATTTTCTCAATACCGATAAAACTTCTTAATGACTTGCTTGAAAGATCAAGTGTGCCATCAGTTATGATCGGCTGACCATGCAGCTCGATATAACGACCAACTGAAAATCGTTTTTGTAGAAATAGTTCACGCACCCGTATAAACCATTGATCATCTGCAACGCCATAGCCATATGCGACCAGCTGTTCAAACAAATTCGCATCGCTCACCGCCAAATCCTGTTCAAGATTTTCTGCAATATATTCAATAATGTGTGATTCAATACGTTTGATAAATGGGATTTCAAGATAGTTAACGGCATACAAAAAATCCGCTATCTGGGCAGGACTTTTTTTATGGAGCATTTCGCTCACCATTGATTCGACTGTGTTTTGAATAAAT
>CAYPYR010000007.1:6463-11274 GCA_964415095.1 uncultured Pseudomonadota bacterium
CGCAGTAAAAAAGGTAACATATAATTCCTACATGGTTATTTTTTTGATAAAAATGTTCATGAAGAAAGTATGCGTACTCTACCGACACAAAATCAATATATCTCGTAACTACATGAGCAAAGAAAACGAAAATTTAAAAAATAGCAGCAACATAATCTTTGGTAGTAAAAATTGTGCAATTCATTTAAAATCGAAGTTACTTATTTCAACTTAAGTTGCTTGTGAAAGAGAAGTATATCATGCCCCATTATATCAATGAACTTATCGCGCGCGAGAAAAAACGCCAAGAAGAAACCATCAATCTGATCGCATCAGAAAATTATGCCAGTCCTGCCGTTATGGATGCCTGCGGTTCAGTACTTACCAATAAATATGCTGAAGGATATCCGGGAAAACGTTATTACGGTGGCTGTGAAATTATTGATCAAATCGAAGATTACGCAATCACTTCAGGCAAAAATTTATTTCATGCCGCGCATATCAACGTACAACCGCACTCCGGTTCTTCGGCAAACATGGCCGCTTATTTAAGTTTTTTAAAACCAGGTGATACCATCTTGGGCATGTCGCTTGCAAGCGGTGGACATCTAACACATGGTCATCCACTGAATTTTTCCGGCATACTGTATAATATTATCCCCTACAACGTGAGCCCAGAAACTGAATTACTTGATTATGATGAAATAGCACTGCTTGCTCATCAACATAAACCGAAATTAATTGTTGCTGGCGCATCCGCATACTCTCGCATCATCGACTTTGCGCGCATCGCAACCATTGCACAAGAGGTGCAGGCAGTGTTTATGGTAGATATGGCACATATTGCCGGATTAGTTGCGGCAGGTCTGCATCCAAGCCCAGTACCCGTTGCCGATATTGTCACATCTACAACGCATAAAACATTGCGTGGACCACGTGGTGGTCTTATTTTAAGCACCGCAGAACGTGCTCGCGCTATCGATCGGGCACTCTTTCCCGGCACACAAGGTGGACCACTCATGAATATCATTGCTGCAAAAGCAATTGCGTTCCAGGAAGCCAGCACACCCGCATTTAAAACCTATCAACAACAGGTTATTGATAATGCAAAAGTAATGACACATGCGTTTATAGATCGTCATTATAAAATTGTCTCTGGGGGTACTGACAATCATCTTTTTATGCTTAATATCAAAGCGCGATTTGATAATGGTTCTACCGCAAAAGTTACTGGCAAAATGGCTGAAGATATCTTGAGCAAATGTAATATCGTGGTAAATCGTAACAGTATACCGTATGACACTGAAAGTCCTATGACAACCAGCGGCATTCGCATCGGCACACCAGCAATTACTACACGCGGTTTTGGCACCGATGAAGTGCACCAAATTGTAGCATGGATTGATGATGCATTGCATCATCGTGATGATGATGTATATCTTGCAAAAATTGGCAATGCGGTTCGCGATCTCTGCAAAAAATTCCCTATTTATCTGTAGGACTACTCCGTTATGAATGCATATGCCCATCTTGCACTCTATGCAAAAAAATATCGCCTGCGCCTTGCGCTCGCGCTTGTGTGCGCAACATTATTTGGTGCTTTCTCTGCAGCGCCAACTTATTTAATCAAATGGGCGATAGATTATTTGCTGATTAATAAAGCAATGCATTTTTTATTACCACTTATCGCAATTTTTGTTGCACTTGCTTGCTTGAAAGGTATCTTCATGTATCTTTCAAGTTACTACATGGAATACGTAGGTAATGCAATAGTGCGTGATATTCGTGAAGACCTTTTTGCACGACTTCTTTTTTTCCCAACCTCTTTTTTTAAAATCCATCCATCGGGCACTATTCTGGCACATTTTATTAATGATATTGCTATGATTCAAGATGCAATAGCACGTACTATTCGTTTTGGCGTTCGCAGCCTGTTTGAAGCAGCATTTTTAATTACCATTGCGTTCATGCAAAACTATGTCCTCGCATCTTGTTTATTTTTAGTAGGACCGATTATTGGCTATTTGCTGAAACATTTAGGACGATCAATGCGCCGGAGCGCCAAAGAAAATCAATCGCATGTTGGCACACTTGCATTTCATATTCAAGAAGCACTCATCGGCATACGCGAGATTAAAGCATGCACCATGGAACATATCGAGATTAAACGATTTCGCACTATGCTAGATCGCTGTTTTGCAAGTCTTATGCACAACGTACATCTGGTCAGCGCAACTCCTGCACTCATAGAAATTTGCGCTATGAGCGGCGTGGCACTTATTTTATATATTGCATTACGCCAGGTCATGCTCGGTAGCATTACGCCAGGCGAGCTAGCAGCATTTTTTACCGCCACCGTACTTGCCTATCAACCACTCAAACGACTAATTGCGGTATACACCGATATTCAAAGCGGTCTTGCTGCTACTGATCGCGTATTTAGTCTAATGCACCAGGAATTTTCTCACCCTACCGAAGAACTAAAAGTCTTACCAACCTTTTCTGACGCAATCTCGTTTAATCAAGTATCATTTTCATATGATGCGCTGCTGCCAATACTTAAAAATCTTACACTCACCATTAATCGTGGCGAACGCATTGGCATAATCGGACCATCTGGGTCAGGTAAAAGTACCCTCTGTGATCTCATACTTGGTTTTATCAAACCATCTTCAGGAAATATTTTTATTGATACGTATAATATAGAAACTATTACGCCATTAAGTTTGCGTACTCATATTGGTTATGTTGGTCAACGTACTTTCTTATTTAATGATACGATACGCTCAAATGTTGCGTATGCACGAACGTGTGCAACTGAGCAAGAGATTGAGGATGCTTGTAGAGCTGCAGGAGCACACGAATTTATCATGGCACTTCCCGAGCAATATGACACTATGGTGGGTGAAGATGGCACATTGCTTTCTGGTGGCCAGAAACAACGGCTTACTATTGCACGTACACTACTTAAAAAACCACCTATACTTATTTTTGATGAAGCGACATCTGCACTTGATCAACATGCTGAATCAATTATAGCTGATTCAATTGTCGCAATCGATCGCATGACAACCATTATTGTTGTATCACATCGACCAACGCTTATCGCTGCTATGGATCACATTTACTCACTGGTTGATGGAAAACTGATGCTCATTTCACATAGAGATTTTTCTGCAACATTTCATTCATCTGGAATACAGGGAACGCAAAATCTATTTTGAAAAACCAAAGCCCATCAACAAAGTTCCTATCACAATAAACGCAATACCAAGCGAAGAACTCATAGTAAGTCGCTCGCCAAAAAGAAACAGTGACAATATATAAATCAATACATAGTTGAGACTCATAAATGGATAAGCCTTGCTTAACGGCATTATTTGAACAACTAAAAGCCACATGAGCGCCGCAACAAGCGTAAGGATCATTGACAAAATTACATACCAGTTAGTCAGTGAATAACCAATCAGTCTGAGCACTTCCACACCTGAAAAACTTTTTGGCCAATAAAGAGTCGATTCACCAAATTTCAATACCAATTGACCGAGCACCGTAAATAAAATCGTAAGTCCTATAAATATCCATTGCAACATAATGCCTACCTGGTTAATCGTTCTAAAACGTTTATCTTCTAAGAATCTTCAGTATATCATGAGAGATCATTCAAGAGACATCTTTGAATTTTCTCTAATACTTGACCTTTTATTCCTGAGATTTATATATTTCCCATGATGTATAAATTCTTGAGTAGTTTTATTATTCAAACGTTTAAAGGAGAGAGTATGATGTGTTTATGGAATTATGATCTGTGGCAAATTGTACTAAGCATTGCACATCTTGTACTTGTGTATGCATTTATTTATACCTTCCTTTTTGCCATTAAACGAGAAGTAAATATTTCTCAATATGCGCTCGTTTTACTTATTATTGGTGCACTTGCTATGGCAACCTGTCCAATTATGGGTGCTTTCGTCAGAAGCTCAATGCCAGCAATGATGCGCGGCAATTGCCCAATGATGGTAGCTCCTGCACCGGCGCCTACAGTCTAATTTTAGACTTTTTTTGATAATAAGGGGACCGTTCATGGTCCCCTTATCTTATAATCACCAGGTTTGCAAAAAAGCCTTCATTTACTATACTTATTTTATGACACATACATCTATTTTATCTCTTATATAACCATTGGGGGCTTATATGGCATCAGTTAAAAGTATCGATCTTGCATGGATAACCGTGTCAGATTCAGAAAAAGCTAAAAGTTTATTTGTCGATGTTTTAGGTCTCACCCTTCATTCTGAAGCACCAGAATATGGTTGGATGGAATTGCAAGGTAAAGATGGCGGTGCAATGCTTGGTATTGGTAAATCATGCGATGGCTATTCTGAAAAGCCTGGTCAAAATGCTATCGTTACCTTCACCGTTGATGATGTTGTCGCTATGCATAACGTATTAAAATCAAACAACGTTACTATTCTTGGCGAGATTATGGAAGTCCCTGGTCATGTTAAACTTTTAATGTTTAGCGATGCTGACGGTAATCGTTATCAATTAGCACAAGATCTAAAAAGCTAGAAACGTTTAACCTTTGTTCCGGCGATTACATCGTTATATCGCTCGGTAACTTTATTCCAATCGATATTCTGCATAAAGGCTGCTATATATTCAGGGCGGCCTTGTGCAGTGTGATCTACCATATAGGCATGTTCCCAAACATCAAGAACGAGAATCGGCATGAAACCGGCAATGTTACCATTTTCATGTTCTTTAATAAAATTATTAGTTAATTTGCCATTTTCTGGATCAGCATATAAAATCGCCCAACCAATGCCCGG
>CAYPYR010000007.1:11374-16951 GCA_964415095.1 uncultured Pseudomonadota bacterium
TTGATGATTAATTTGTTCATATATATGCTCCATTTTTGTCGCTCTTATATTTTTTCGATTGTACTTTTTATCGCATACTAGATTCAAGATTTCTCTATAATTACCAACAAAAAAAGGGCCCACTTTCGTGAGCCCTTAAATATATTTTTAACTGGTGAACTATTTAGCGATTTCTTTTTGCAATCTTATCGATACGTGCATACAGTTTATCTAATCGTGCTTCATGCATAGCATCTAATTGAGCTTGTTGAATCGCAATTTGCTGATCCAACTGATACATTTTATATTGACGCGCATATTCAGGATGTGAAGTAATCCAACGCAATTGATTTTGCACTAAATAAAAATGCTTATGTAATTCTTGTTTCAGTTTGTCGCATTGTGTTCGCAAAGCGATTTTATGAGTTTCATTTTTTGCCGCTATTACAAGATCTATAGCTTGTCGTAAATCTTTACTAATTCGTGAACAATAATGATATCCCCGAACTAACGGCCAGTTACTATCAAAATAACGACATTGAATAGCATTAATAAAATGAGATTGATGAGTCATTTCTTGATCAAAAAGACCTTCTGCTCCCGCTTGATATAAAACTGAGATGGCGCGAGCATAACGACCACTTGGCGTAAATTTATTAAGTAATGCATTCATAACCCAATTGGTAGCCCCTGCTACACCACCAATAACTGCTGCTATGGTAAAGTCTGAACATTTATTATTTGCGGCGACCAAACCTGCACCTATTCCGGTTGCTGCTGAAGTTACGGCTGAAATATAGGGTACTGACGACTCTTTGATTGGTTGCAATGGCGCTGATAGTGCCATCAATGCCATAGCACTAATTGCAACTATTTTCATTGATTTATTCATAATGTGGTCTTTCATAATGCCTAAACTTAACGTTTCTAATAGAAACATATATTAAAAAACTATTGAGAAATCTATAAATTAAGTTTAAAAAGAACCATGACTAAGTCAAATGGCAACTCATTAATTACGGTGCGCTAGGCTGTTTTTTCCTCTTTGCCACTTTTTTCACTGGTGCTTTCACGGTATCAGGTGGCGTAATTGGATCTAAATAAAGAATTTGAGCCTTATCAAGTAGTTCTTTATTGTATTCCTTCTCAAATACCTCAGCCTTTTGATTACCTAATAATCGAGTAATTTCATGATAACGCTCATCGAATGTACGCAATCTCTTATCATTGAACTCTACTAATTGGATAATTTGGAAACCATAGGGGGTTTCAACCGGCTTTGCATACTCACCTGGTTTTAGATTAAACACACCACTAATATGTTCACCAATTTCTGATTTTTTGAGCCAATCAGTTTTCACCCATTCTACACTATCTTTTTTAGCAAAAGCTTCATCGGGAGTACTTGCCATTGATGAAGGAACGATAGCCGTATTAAGTAAATATTGTTCTTCTAGCCATTCTGGATGCTCGGCACAATATGCTTTCTTTTCATCTTCGGTTACAAAAATGCGCATTTGCTGCACTTGATAAAACAGATTTGATTCAGTAATAAGTCGCCCAATTTCTCGTTTATATAGTTTAAGCGTAAATCCTTCACCAAGTAAAAAACGCTCAAACTCATCATCGGTAACATTACCGAGATTGTAAATTGTTTTTTGGCTCGCAATTTTCTTCTCAATATCATCACCGGTTGGTAATGTGTGCAATTTAGCTGCTTCTTGAAAATAAAGCTTTTCTAATATTGCGCGCTCAAGAGAAAATGTTGGTTCATTAATACGCGGCACGGCTAAATCCGAAAGAAAAATATTTGCACCGTTGACTCGCGCAACAATACGGTCTAATACCACACGTGGTGCTTGACCATTTTGATCAACTTGCTTTTCACCATCCGGTGCTTGCTCAGCATCAGCTTTGATCTCATGAGTTACATTTTTTGGCGCCTGATCTAATGTTGATTCTGCTGCACAACAACCATGGTCGTGATCGTGGTCATGATGTGGATGACTGGATACTACACCTGTTGTTATCAATAGTAGGCAAAGAAGTCGAAGGTTAGTTCGTATGTTCATTGTGCTCATGCTTTCTTTGGTAACAAAAAAGGCATGTGTTACGTATCACACATGCCTTTTTCTTATTAAATTCTTACTGCACTAGATGCAATTACGCAACAGTCGCACTCGATGGTGGAACAGCAATCGCATGTTGTGCACCGGGTTTGTTCACCGCACCGGCCCCTGACATAAACTGATTTTGTTCAGCAGCTTTACGCGCATCTTCATCTTTAAAGAATGATTCATTCATTTCAACATTGAATGCACCAATCGCTTTTTCTTCTCGTTGTTCGAAGTCTTCACGCCATTTGTTATGACGCACTATTTCGCGCAATTCATCTTTGACTTCTTCAAATAATTTATGCTCTGCATCTTTTTTGTTTGCAGCATTGATTACCCAGAAATCGTTATTGTCTTGTACCATTTCAACTGTTGGGAATTTTTTCACGGAAAGAGCTGCAGTACGTATCGTTTCAGGTACATGAACTGAATCATCTTTCACGCGACCAAATGAGCGGAACTTGCCATCGGTAGCAGCATTGCCAAGTTTATCAAATTCTGCTTCTTTACCTTTGACTTGTCCCATAAACGCAGTAGCTTTTGCCTGGTCGGCAAACTTCACACCTGCAAGCATTACACCATAATCAGGCGCTTTAACAAATTTCTTTGGATCTTTGTTATATTCAGTTTTTAATTCAGCTTCGGTAACTACTTGTTCATCAAACATTTTTTTACGCATTAACTGAATGAGCAGTTGCTGACGGATCATTTCCATAGCTTTTTTCATTTGGGTCTTGAATTCATCTGATTGATCTAATCCAAGTTTTTCAGCTTCAAGCTCAATCGCTTTACCTTTTGCAAATCCTTTTAAGATTTGTATTTTCATTTGCGCAGGCAATGCATCAGGGCTCAGCGCGCCACCAAAGTTTTGTGCCAGCATTGCTGCTAGTGTTTCATCAAATTCTTTTTTATAGAGTGTAGGTTGTCCAGAAACGCGAATCATCCATGGACCTTGATCTGCTACAGCGACTGCCGTTGCGGATGCTGTTTCGGATGCAGCAGGAGCTTTTTTTGACCACTCACATGCCGGCAAAGCAAATAATGCTAAACCTATTGTTGCTGCTTTAGCGCCATATATTAATTTATTCTTCATAACTTGTCCTCTACCGCTCACGTAAAATAACATTTATACTGATGAATAATCCACGACATTATTAACAATAATGTTTCGATGGATTATCATACCATAGCACGCTAAATTTGCAAGCAAGCCGATAGGTTTACGACGTAACATTTTTTGTCATAAAGGAAATTATGCTAGACAATAAGATATCTCTTTGGAGTGCAATACTCATTAATATCAACCTCATGGTTGGTGCTGGTATTTATTTTATGCCACCACTGATGGCACGAGAAGCTGGATCGTGGAGCTTTCTTGGTTGGCCACTTTGTAGCATACTTTTTGTACCGGTTGTACTAAGCATTGCTCATATTTCACGCCTTCTTCCTGGTGAGGGAAGTTTCTACACCTACAGTCGTGTTGGTATCAATCAAACATTTGGTTTTGTCGCTGGATGGATGTACTTTTTGGGATATGTCGCCATTGGTGCATTGCAACTACTTGCATTGCAAAATGAACTTGCTGTTGGTGTTGGCTTTACCACACTTACCCAATATTCTCTTCTATTTGCCGGTGTCGTAATTGGTAGTCTCTGTCTATTAAATGTTTTCAACTTACGCATCATTGGTAAAATTCAAGGATATATCACCATCTTTAAATTGTTACCGCTGGTCTTTATCGCATTATTACTTATACCGTTATTGAATCCAACGAACATTGTCGCATCCGGCGTTGATACTATTTCACGCGTAAGCCTTACCATTCCGCTTGCGCTATTTGGTTTTTGGGGTTTTGAGAGCTGTGCAAGTTTAAGTCATCGCATTGGCGGAGATAAGCGCAACGCATCACGCGCTATTCTTATCGGTTTTTTTGCCACGGTACTTATTTATACCATCGTTCACCTGTCGCTCATTAGTATTATGGGTGCAGATGCGCTTGCACAAATAGGCGTATCTGGATTTGTTAATGCGTTAGGTATTACTTCTCCCCTACTTGCTCGATTTGTGGATACATTGATTGAAGCATCTATTATTACCGCGTATATTAATGCAATTTTTGGCAGCCTTACGGCAAACAGTTTCTTGCTCCTTGCAATGGCGCGAGAAAAAATGCTCTACGGCGCACATCTTTTAGCACGCACCAATCGGCATGATCAACCAATTGTTGCCGTAACGGTACAAGGAATATTACTAGTAACGTTTGCATGGTTTATTAGTCAAAAGGCGTCACTTGCTGCAATTGCCAATCTTGGTATGCTTGCGGCATTTATTATTACCTTATGTGCGTTGCTCAGATTACAATTGCGCGAAAGACTTACTCCACGCATTACGGTAACAGTGCTTGGATTTTTTTCATGCGCTATTATGATTTATTATAGTGTGCGCGAAATTACCGAGATCACCTATCTGTTGCCACTTATTATTGCAACAGCAGTCGGCTTAACACTTTATGCATTACGATCTTTTTCGAAAGCCACTAAATGAGCACTCAAAAGATATCTTTATTTCTTGCCATACTTATTAATATAAATATTGTTGTTGGTGGCGCATTTTTCTTAGGAGCGCCCCTTATAGCAGCATCATGCGGCAGCATGGCACCATTTGCCTGGCTTATTGTTGGGCTGCTTCTATTGCCACTGATTCTAGTACTTGCGCATCTTTCAAAACAATATCCAGTAGCTGGTGGTCTCTATGTGTATAGTGAAAAACAACTTGGGTCACTATGGGGATTTATCGCAGGCTGGGGCTATTATATCGGCACGGTTGCCGGCAATGCATTTATTTTGCAAGGATTTGCGCGTCAAGCAGAACATTTGGGCATCACGTTTGGCATAACAGGTTTTACGCTGGATTGTGCGCTCATAACCGTTTTTTGTTTTATTAATTTTTTCAATATTGAACTACTCGGCATCATGCAAATGATATTTACGAGTTTAAAAACTATCCCGCTGTTTTTAGCAGTTATTGGTGCCATGTTCTTCTTTGATATCAACAATTTCTCAATGGCACGTCCCGAACATCTGAGCGGCATTATTACCAGCATACCGCTGGTATTTTTTGCCTATCTTGGTCTTGAAGCATGCTGTGCTATTGGTCATATCATTAAAGATGGCAAGAAGAATGCTGCGCGCGCTATTATGATTTCGTTTATCGCAATAATTTCGCTCTACACGCTCGTTCAATTTTGTCTGATAGCCATTCATGGTACATCCGTTTCCAATCCGTTCACCGCGATCGTACCATTATTCTTGCACAACAATGCAGCTGCTACCATTGGAATAAAAGTAGTAGAACTTGCATTGCTCTCATCATACCTGGGTGGTTTTTATAGTATGTTCTACACGAACAATTGGAATCTGCACACCATAGCAACTGCGCGCCAATTACCATTTTCGTCACTCTTGGTACGCTTAAATAAATTTTC
>CAYPYR010000007.1:17051-30859 GCA_964415095.1 uncultured Pseudomonadota bacterium
ATGATGCTACAACGAAGACGAACCAATTAAATTGATATCATGTTGACGGAGTTCGTAACCATTTTGAAGACAGCATAATTACTATTAGATCTGGATATCTCTCATAAGCAAGTTTCAATGGCGAAGTATGACCATCAAATGTATTAATATCAGCGCCAGCGCATACAAATAGCGCTACCATTGCATAACGCACTTTGGGATCGCCTAATAAGCATGCTTGATGCAATGGTGTCTGACATTGTTTATTCATTACATCAATATTAATATCTTGAAAACTGAGTAGAGCTTCAACCAACGCCGTATTCTTGTGCGTTACAGCTTGATGCAAGAGTGTATCATAAAAAGAAGCGCTAACATTTACCGGAAAAAGTTTAAGCCCAGCTTTTGCTAATTTTTTCCTGCAATCAACCAAAACAGAAACAGCTACGTCATTATTATTATGTACCGCCCAAGTTAAGGGAGTTTCGTGATCCGGATATTCAATATTTAAATCAGTACGATCAAAAAGTATGCGTAAAATTTTTACCTTACGACAAGTGGCACATGCATAACGCAATGGACTAGCAACATTTCCGGCATTAGCCCAATCAATTTGATTGGTATCAGGATCATGAGTTACCAATTCTAATAAAGCCTGTTCATTGTTTTCATCAATAGCAGCTTTAATCGCATTAATAACATCGTAATATAACATTTTATGTTGAGGAATCGCGCCACAAGAAGTAGTAAGAATAATACTTCCAAAAAAGATAACGTATTTAGAATAAGATAAAAGATTCGTGAATAATTGCTTCATGGTCCCCTCACTATCTTTTGAGAAAAAAACTAAATGTTATTCATCGTCAGGAAAATTTACCTGTTGATACTCCTTAAATACTAACACTTGATACACACGTCGTGAACTTGCTCGTTGAATTTGAAAGCAATAGCCATCATAACTAACGCGATCCCCTTTTTTAGGTAAATGCTGTAGTCGTTCGGCAAGAAAACCGCCAAGCGTTACTGAATCTTTTACTTCCAGATATATGCCAAGCACTTCTTGAACATCTTCAATTTCAACCCGCGCATCCATAAGCCAACCACCTTCTTCAAGCGGCATCACATAGACATGTACCCGTTCATGCTCATCACTAATCTCGCCAACGATCTCTTCAATAATATCTTCAAGCGTAACCATACCCATCACGGCACCATACTCATCAATAAGAATTGCCATGTGACTGCGTTTTTCTTGAAGTTCAACCAATAATTGGTTAATGCGTTTTGTTTCGGGAACATAGAGAATGGGGAGTACTATTTCACGCAATGGTTTCTCTTGTCCTTTATTGAGCATATCAAATACATCTTTTTGGTGAATAAGCCCTATAATGTCATCTTCTTTACCTTCATAGACGGGAATACGAGTAAAATGATAACGACTAAAAAGTTCAAGCGCTTCTTTCATCGTCGCATTGACGTCAATCATAATCATGTCCGTTGCCGGTACCATGATTTCTTTACAAAGCGTCTGACCAAGACTGAAAACATTCTGCAGCATTTGAATTTTTGCACGCTCCATCACACTATTGGTCGTACTATATCCAATCAAAAATTCTATTTCTTTTTCAGAAATAACATCTGGTACATCAAGCGATGGTCCCCCTACGCGACGAACCAAACCATTAGCGATTTTAAGGAGTAATGTAGTTAATGGATAAAAAAGATAGAAGAGAAAATTGATTAACCATAACGTTGAACCAACTAAAAACTCATGATGATTTTTTGCAAAACTTTTGGGAATAATTTCACCAAACACCAAGATCATGATGGTTGCAGTAGTAACGCCGATTGCAAGTGCCATGCCGGTATCACCAAGCATTACTTGCATTACATCAGTGATAGCAACAGAACATATAACGTGTGCAAGATTCGCGGCGATCAGAATAGAAATTAAGATGCGCTGAGGATTTTTTTCCCACGCTTCAAAAAGGCGATGGTATTTACCAATTTGCTTTGCAAGCTCTTTGATTTTAAAAAGACGAATCGCGGTAAACGCAGTTTCCAAAAACGCAAACAATCCTACAAAAAGAAGTGAGCTAAAAAAAAGTATCATTTTTATATAAATGATTGGCATTGCGGCTAATTCTTTCATGTAGTCTTTTGCGTTAACTGTTTTTTATCAATTTTCCCCGTAGCATTAAGCGGGAGGTCATCTAAACATATAATTTTTCTTGGTATTTTATAGCTCGCCAAATGCTTACCACAATGATCTCGCAACATTCGCTCAATATCATCGGTCGGCTCGCGCAATGCAACATAAGCAATTGGTACCTGCCCTGACATGGCATCTTCATAACCAACCACTGCTGCTTTGAACACCGTTGGATGTGAAAGCAGTACATTTTCAACTTCTTGTGGATAAATATTAAAACCTTTATGGATAATTAAATCTTTTGAGCGTCCTATAATGGCAAGATTCCCTTGCGTATCTTGCGTCGCAAGATCTCCTGTGCACAACCAGCCATCTTGAACTACTAATGCCGTGATTTCTGGTGCATTATAATATCCGAGCATTACATTATCACCTTTAACCCATAAGACCCCAACATTGCCAGCCTGAAGCACGTTGCCAGTTTCATCACGAATCTCACAGGTGATACCGAGTAATGGCGTGCCAACTACATTGGTTGCGCATTCTTTGTTTTCCATATGCACCGCAATGGTAGGCGATGCTTCAGTTAAGCCGTAACCGGCACATATTTTGCGACCATATATCATAGAAAACGCACTGCGAATTTTGTTTGGCATCGCATCACCACCTGAGATGAAAAATCGTATTGAATCTAATGGTGCTGTTTTGAGCAAACATAATAATCCGTATAATGCCGGTACCCCAAAGAATAATGTCGGTTTCTCTTTTAATCCTTCAAGAATTTCACGGCGATCAATTTTTGATACGATAATGATAGCGCCACCGACCATTAAGGGAAGCCAAAGACAGGTATTCTGTGCAAATACATGAAAAAGTGGTAATGCCGCAAAAAATCGGTCACGGAAAAACATTTCTTTGCCACGATTCAGCATGCCAAGACGTGCTGCAGCTTGCAGGGTATTGGTAATAATATTTTTCGATGAAAGCATTACCCCTTTTGGTACACCCGTTGTTCCAGAAGTATACAGCAAAAGGGTCATTTCATCGGCAGATACTTCCACCGGAGGCAGAAGTGATAACAGTTCATCTGTTGATAATGCAAGCGGTACATCCCATTCTATCGCTGCTTCGGTAACCACAAAAGGCATCACCGTTTTCGGGTCAAGATACGACGCGGATGCAGCAAGCTGGTTTGAAAACTGTCCTGATGCAAGTATAGCGCGCGGATTGGCATCTTGAATAATGTATGCTAATTCTTTTGGATGCAAGAAGGTATTTAATGGCACACAGACTGCACCAATTTGCCATATAGCAAAATAACAAATATAGAACTCTATAGAATTTTCAAAATATAATAGAACACGATCGCGAGATTCGACACCGAGTGAAGTTAATTTTTTACTCAGCAAAAGCGAACGGAAATAAAGCTCATTATAACGTAATGTGCGATCATTACTTATTAATGCCGTCTCTAATGGATAATGTTTTGCAGCATATCTTAAAAGATTACTTGCATGTAAGACGCCATCCACTGAGATAGTAGCTTTCAATCGATCAAAAATCGACTGTTCTTTACGATGCTTTGTTATAAATCGTTCTTTTAATTGTTGCATGATTTTCATGTGCAACCCCGATGACCAAGAAGCAACTACTCTTCATATTTTATTACGCTTACCGGACAAATTTCGGCTGCTTCCTTAATAAGTTCTTCATGAACCACTAGATCAGCGCCCTCTACAACGTGTGAAACATCAGTTACCTTAAATACTTGAGGGCAAACTGCTTCACAAGTTCCACAGGTAATACATCCCGGCTCTATGTAGACCTTTTTCATAATATTAACCCCCTATCATGATATACTCAAGCCATTTCTCATGATCGAAAGCGTAACATATTTATTATTATCGCGCAAGGATACATTTCAAACTGTCATAAAACAAACCCTGGCGCGATAATCTTTTGTAAGTCAAGTTATGAGCAACCACATGCTTCATCACAAACACATTGATCTTTACAATCAAACATGCCGCCGCAACAATCCTCTTCTTCATCGTCTTCGCAACAAGCGTCCTGAATCTTAGAAGAAGAATGCTCATCCTCATCTTCTTCATCATCCTGGTCATCTTCATACTCATCATCTTCTTCTTCATCTTCGTCATCTGACCAAAGATCAGTATCTTCATCTGACATACGATCAATCCAAGAAAGTACTTCATCAAGACGTTCTTCTTCAAGAGCTTCACGAATATCTTCCAAGATAGCTTTAAAGCCAGCAAATGACTCTTCCGCTTCAGCACTCAATTGAGTTTTGAATGCCTCATTTGAAAGAAGCTCCTCGCCATCCATCAATGTCTTATAAAGCGTATCTTCAGCTGCAGGATCACTCAGACTGAGGGTTGTATTAATTTCTTTGAGCTGCGCTTCAAGATAGTCAATATCATCTTGGACTTCAGCGTCAAATTCTTCTTGTTTATTAATTAAAAAATCAGCAACTGACTCAAGTTTTTCAATTTCAGCCTTTTTCCCGGCTTTTTGAGCTGCTTCGATTTTAGTATCAATCACTGAAAGCAACTCGGTAAACATCCCATTGGAACGTTCTTGAGCCTCTTTATTTTTTTCAAGCAAAAATGCTGTTTGTTCTGCAACGCGCATAAGATTTGACAAAGAAGATCCTTTCCAAAATTCATCTATAGAAACACACTTACCATGCTTAAGTGTACCGCGAACCACAATATTTTCAATTCGCATCAAAAAGTTTCTTGATAGCAGTTTTTACTTAACAAAATATAGTTTCCTTTTATGATGAGTAAGAATAATAAGAAATCGCACCAATGAACGCGACATTAGTTTAGTCGAAATTTAAAAATAAGAGTGTGCTATGAAAACCTCCATTCCATTTTTTTCCCTGCAACGCCAATGGTCAACACTCAAAGCTCCCCTGACCACGGCTATAAACCAAATACTTGATGATCAACAGTATATTGGTGGAAAATCAGTCGAAATATTCGAACAAACCCTTGCGGCCTATACCGGTACTCAATATGCTATATCCTGCAATTCTGGCACCGACGCACTCTGGCTGGCACTAAAAGCGCTCGATATTCAAAAAAACGACATTGTACTGACTACCCCCTACTCTTTTATAGCATCAAGTAGTGAAATTATTGCTCACGAAGCTAACCCAGTTTTTCTAGATGTCGATCAAACCACCTACAATCTTTCACCAGAGGCATTAGAGTCTTGGCTTGAAAACCATGCTTTAATCAAGGATCAAAAGACAATTGATCGCATTACCCTAAAACCGATTGTTGGGATTGTTACCGTAAATTTATTTGGCCAATGTGCTGATTATGATCGCATTCGCGCGATTGCTGATAAATGGCATCTATGGATCATTGAAGATGCGGCACAATCGATTGGATCACATATCAATGGTAAACAAGCCGGCAGCTTAGGTGATATAGCCTGTTTTTCATTTTACCCTACTAAAAATCTTGGTGCTTTTGGCGATGCCGGCGCACTGACTACTCAAGACGCGGCACTCGCTGAGAAGATTAAAATCTTACGCAATCATGGTCGCACGGGACAATATATTTATACCACCTGCGGTATTAATAGCCGTATGGATGGCATTCAAGCTGCCGTACTGCAGGAAAAACTCAAGTTTCTTGCCCAGTGGAACGCTCGCCGGCGCGATATCGCCGCTCAATACAAAAAGTTGCTCGGCAATATCCGGGCATTAGTATTACCGCAAGAAGTTACCGGATATCATACGTACCATCAATACTCACTACGCGTACTTGATAACACGCGGGATGCACTTGCAAAAACACTGAGCGACCATCAAATAGGATATAATATTTTTTATCCGCATGATTTTACTCAAATTCCATTTTTATCACCCGATCCTGCACTCAACAATGACTGTCCGATCGCCCGCACATTAACCACAACAATGATTGCATTACCTATTTGGCCAGAATTACTCGACACTGAGATTGAATATATTGCCGGAGTAATTCAAAAATTTTTCAACCAAGATCACCCGATGCAATCATCAACGACTACTCAAGCATTTTCTAAACCATCATAAGGCAGGTTTTTATGAGTCTATCTACTAATATGCATAATTCTGGACTTCTCATCGCCATTGAAGGAATTGATGGTAGCGGCAAGAGCACTCTTGCCGCTGCTATTAACACTCATCTTGCTGCCCATAACATTGAGGCATTGCTCACCAAAGAGCCTGGCGCAAGTAAGCTTGGGCAAAAATTGCGCACCATTCTAAATCATGAGAAAGCTCTAGTCGGTGATCGTGCAGAATATTTGCTCTTTGCGGCAGATCGCGCGCAGCACTTCGAAGAAATTGTGCTCCCGGCATTACGCGCAAAAAAAATTGTAATTTCAGATCGCATGGCTGATTCTTCGCTTGCGTATCAAGGCTACGGGCGCAATCTTGATAAAACGATCATACAATTAGTAAACCGTTGGGCAATGCAGGATCGCGTTCCTGATCTTGTTTTTTATATTGATATTCCCGTAGATGTTGCCTTTAAACGCATAAAAAATCGTCAAGATATTGTTACCTCGTTTGAACAAGAAGCAAAAGAATTTTGGCTGCGGGTACAGCAAGGTTTCGAAACTCTTTTTAAAGACCGTAACAATGTCATTCGTCTTGATGGCACTCAACCGTCTGATGAGCTTGCCCTGCATGCAGCAACCATGATTATGGAACATTGGCACTCACGATAAGCTATGTTAAACTATATTTATAAGAAATTTGAGTGCTACTGATTTACGAATAGATAAAAATTCCATTATTATATTTTAACGATTGAAACATACGTACTATGCACGCAAAGCTTTGGTCAGGCCCACATGATCTTTTAATAACATTAACGGCAAGATCGCTCAAACAACAACTCTGCCCTCATCAAGCACAAAATGGCTGTTTTTGTCTTTCATGTCGTCAAATTGAAGAACGCACACATCCTGCCCTCATGTGGTTTTCGACAAATAGTGCCTACACGCTTGATGATATCATGCCTATTTTTGAGCGTACTAGACTGCAACTCAATGATAACGAACATTGCTATATTATCATTGAGCATGCTGATCGCCTTTCGCGTAGCACGGCAAATCGTTTATTAAAACTGCTTGAAGAACCACCGCACGGTTATTATTTTATTTTGCTCACGCATAATAAAGAGCATGTACTGCCAACTATCGCGTCGCGTTGTCTTTTAGAGCAACATGCAAGTGATACCACCACAATACATACCCACCCACTGGTTACGCTTTTTCTTGATGCATCAGAACGGGATTTTATCGCATTTGATAACATACTGCGTAATCACCCGCTCAATGAACAAGAAAGTAACACGATTGCTCATTTGCTTTTTGCTAAAATTACGCAAAAACTACATGATTTTGCACACGATGAAAGTATTAAAACGCACCGACAAGTACGCTATTTACAATCGGCGCAAACGCTCATCAAAGAACATTTATTAAAGAATCCATTATCAGGAAGCACGGCGCTTTTTTGGAAAAGTTTATTCTTGTGTTTTCCTTCGGCACCAAAAGATTAATCGTGCGACAGTCTTTCATCAAATATATTTATCTTTATATTCAAGCACAGTTAGTCGTAACTCTGGTGAGTTTTCCTATATGTGTCGCCTGGGGACTTGGTATCAGTGTAATGTCATTTGTCGGAAATTTTATTTGTCCACCTATTTTTATGCTTTTTCTTTTGTTATCTTCTCTACTATTTTTTACTGAACTGCTCAATATACCCAATAACATAGTTGCATGGAGTCTGGAACAAACAACTACGCTCATTATGAAACTTCTTGGATTCCAAAGTAATAAATGGCTCATATGTTTTATAAAACCTCCATTTATTATTCTTATATTGATGGTAATTGGTACTATTGGAATAATCAGTTATGGCTATTGCAAAAAACCACGGCACGTCACCGGGTATCTTGCATCCTACTTAATAATTATAGTTACATTTTTGTTATTATATTCGCACGTATCACGAACTATGCCTCTTGAATTGATGCGCGGATCTACTCATTTAACGATTCATCAAGATACGCAAACAACAGGTAATGGTAACGTTATTATAGAAGATTTGGGCTACCTTGGCCGCATACGTAACCCGGAGAAATGGGTTAACTACACGCTTGCCCCAGAACTTGCAAAGCAATATGGCACACGCACGATTGAACATTTGATTGTGCACAAACTTAACTTATCAACAATAGATGCAATAGATGCTATTGCCGCTTATTGTTCGATAAAACAGATAACTATTCGTGGCACAGCACAGCTCACCAAAAAAATACAAAAAGCTTTTACTCAATTAGCAGCCACATTGCACATTACTCAAGCAATGACGTGATAATTATTTCTTCTCAAGATACGATGCAAACATCCAACCTTCTTTTTCCAAAAATGAACGCAGCATCCATGCCATTTTTTCATGTTGCTCCATAACATCGGTTAAGAAGTTATTAGTGCCGGCATCTTTATATTTATTGAGTGCATCTTCAACAACAAAGCGCAATGTACGAATAATCGTTTCATGATCATTAAGTAATTGTTCTATCATGTCGGTATGGACTGCTACATCGCCTGGTTTTTCTTGCAATTGCGTATATTTTAAGAACTCTTGCATCGTACCGGGAGCCTTGCCGCCAAGCTGACGAATTCGCTCGGCAACTTCATCTATGATTTCAAGTATTTGTTCATATTGCTTGCCAAAAAATAGATGGAGATCATTAAAAAAGGGGCCGTAGACATTCCAATGAAAATTTAAGGTTTTTACGTATAACACAAATTCATCAGCAACAAGTCGACTCATCATGTCGGAAAGTGCTCGTCGGTTTTCTTGAGAGATATCAATATTAACTTTCATTACATCCCCTTTTTTTGTTTTGCTTGAGCAAGATATACTCGTGTATTTGCTAAAATCCCATACGATTAATAGTACAAAGTACCATTGCATCCGCACAATAATTTTATTTTTCTTGAATCAAAACTCAAAAAAGCAAGAATAGAGCTATATCGAGATATCTTTAGCCCAAAAGTCCCAATAAATGTTTCAACATTTCGAGAAATTGTTGGAAAACACTGGGAGGTAGCACACTTTTGATTGTGTTCAATAAATTGTCATAATCATTTTTCAAAAGCCGTATACTATTATAAAGGTTCATGACTTCGCTCGACATACTACCAATTGAATATCGTTCATTCTCAGTATCTGACGTAAAATTCGCTAAATCCTGGATTAAATCGTTACGCACGGTTTCATCTGAAGTCGTTAATATTTTTTTAATTTTTGCTTCTACTTGTTGTAATTTTTGATCGGCGGCGTAGCCTGCTTTTTGGTCGATTTCTGTCATTGAAAGATTGGGCAACGTTGCGGTTAGTAAAACTTTTTGCTTATCTTTAGTTATTGCATAAAAATCTCTCATGCTTCTAACCACTTCTAACTGCTCTTTTACTAATCCCTCTAAACTGTATTGTATATCATCAGCCATTGCGGGAAGATTTGTGGTGATGAGTGGCATAATAGTATTATTAATATCTTTTTGCGCTTGTTCAAGCACGTTTGTACTAATACGTTCTAATTCTGTTTCACTCAACGTAACTGCTTTTTTTAATGCAATCTTTGTTGTTTCTTCAAACGTTTTGGGAATAAAATTCTCAATATATTCAACAGTAGCTTTGCTTAATTGTTCCGCTGCATGTGATAGTGCTCCCGCAGACAATAGATATCCATGAGTAGCTGGCACTATAAGCGCCATTGCTAACAAAATTTTCTTAAATAGGTTCATAATACGCTCACTTTAATAAATAAAACTCTTGAAACAAAATAGCTCTCTTAATAAAATATTACTATATTTATACTCTATTAGTAAATATTATTGTTTAAGTAATTAAATATCGCTTATTGAGCGAAAAACCTTAAGTATTGCTCGGAAAATTATCCTCCTGATATCCTGGTTATGTAGAGATCATTATGGCTAGTTATAAATCGGGGGATTTATCATGAATAAACTATTATCGATACTTATGCTCAGTAATAGCTTCTTAGTCCTGCTTACTGTTTCGCTTAAAAGCGAAATTCAATCAATTACCACCTCAGTTAATGGTGTTGATTGTAAGTTTTGTGCGCATGATCTTGCACAATTACTTACCTCAATTGACGGCGTAAAAAGCACGAATATCGCTCAAAGTAAACATGCGGCAACATTAAATTTAAAACCAAAAAACAACATTGACTTAAGCCTTATCGAAAAGAAACTTAAATCAACAAAATTTGGTTTGCGCGGCGTTGAAATAACCGCTGATGGTACTATTGTAAAACGCGGGAAAAATTACGTGTTTGAAGTAGCACGAAGCCCCTACAAAGTTTATCTTTTAGAAGAAGACAATATAGCCTCGGCACAGATTGAAGCTCCACGAAAAAATTGGATGAATAAATTTACCGGGTTCTTCACAAACCTGTTTACGAAAAAAGATAAAACAGCGAAAAGAATTCAAGAGCTTTGTGCTAAAAAATTACCGGTTACCTTAACCTGCGGCGTTCATGAACATAGCAAGCATACGCTCGGTGTTGCTGGCAATCGCATCAAAGTTGCGGCTATAAAACAATTTTCCAAAAAAGCTGACAGTTAAGTTTAGAAGACCCCATTAGGACTGCAAACAGATTGTCTACAGTCCTAATGGGGGAAAATAGGCTACGGAATAATAGAAGATATTTTACCAACTAAGGCACCAACAATGGAATTGCTTACCGCGGCTATCAGTCTTTTTGCATCAGTTACGACATCAATACCATAGTTAAACTCAAATGGTCTATCAAGAATAGTTGCACGCACCGTAACTTCTTGCACTGAATTAGTTAGATTAATTAAAACATAGTTTATGTTAAATAAATTGAATAGATCCAATGTTTTATAACCTAAATCATGTAATGTTTTCATGCTTACTGCAAGGGCGCTTGAAAGTTTATCGGTAATATAATCCACACTTTGTGAAATCGTCGAAGTAAAGGATTCCCAATACGATTGCGATGCCGTTGATTTTGTTTGTTGCTTCTTCGTATCACTCACAACATCACTTACTTCTGACAAATGTGTTTTAATAACGTCATTCATTGTATCAAGAAAATTATTTTCAAATTCAATTCTAAAGGTTGGCGGCAGAAATTCGATTTTAGCAAGACCCTTACCATGTAATGGTCCAAAATCAATATCAGCTACTAATGAAAGACCAGGTGGAAATACCAAGGTACCAATCAAGCGTGGTTTAAGAAAACCAGGTACGACATAAAATTCAATATTGTGTAATTCTAATGGTGGCACTATTTTTCGTGGTATGCCAATTGATTGCGCGATATCTTTTAATGATAGCTCTTTTGCTTTACCATATAGAATCGACTCAGAAAGATTTTCCGTAAGATGCAGCGCCATCCCAACGGTTGATCCACCCACTTGTAAATTACCGGTTAATCCTCCACCAGAAGGAAAACCGGTGAGTGCAAATTGAGCATAATTAATATCCACTTGCAATGCACAAGAGCTTAATTTTAATCCATTAACCGCGAATGCATTCTTCCATGTTCCTTCCATAGTGCCCGAGAGCGATACCTCAATCGGTTTGAGTACACCACTACAAATAAATCTTAATGGTTCATCGCTGGGCGTTGGTTTTACAATGAGTGCCGTGTTCAATGAAATAGAGGGTTTTCCACTTACTTGGAGTGCAACACTTGCCCCTTGAATTCGTGATGACCAATCCCCTTTAAATGAAAGTTTTGTATCAAGTTTAATAGTAAGACTAAGATCTGATGCTAAAAGACCAATAGAACCAAAAACCATCGCAGTAGTACTTTCGGTCGGTAATATTGATCTAATCATACTAATCGCACCACTTATATTCACTTCACCCATTAAATTAAATCCTGGGTTAATAACAACTTCATTAAATGCCGCACTCTTCGAGGGGCTTCTCACTGCTTCATTTAAAATATTGTCAGAAACAACGATACCAACTTTAGTAAAGGTTAATGAATCAACAACACTATTTTTTAATGATGAAATACTATCTGATATTTTCCAGTTAATGGGAAGTACGCCCGCAAGCAATACTGTATAATCACCATTTGGTTTGCGAAGCACACTCAGTGAGACTTGAACTCGTTGATTTAATAATGTCGCCTCTCCACCAAGCGTAAAATTTAGCCGCGGCATAATCACCGTTGATATCTTGCCCTCTTCAGTTTCTTTACCAAAAATCATATCCCCTAAATTGAGCGAGATGCCGGAACGAACATAGACTTTATCAATCACTATGCTATTCAAGGTAGGATTAGATAGTTTCTCAAACGGTTTAAACCCAATATTTTGATGAGTCAATGCTGCCTCAAGATTTGCCGGCAAAAACGGAAGCTTGATTGCTATTGAGGCATCTTTAAGTTCATCAGGCAATATTGATCCGCCAGCAATTTTTATTTCACTAAGCAAACTAGGCGTGTGCACACTTACCGCTAATAGAAGCACTAGAACTACAAAGCGTTTATGATTTTTTATGAATAACATGATAGCCTCTCATGTTCTCGTGACAGCAGCGCAGTTGCTTTAGTTGGCCTGATAGAATTATAGATAGAGGTGATGATTTTGAGCATAAATTTTGGTAAATTTTTAATATCTTCAACTAAATTTAGTTGAACCGCAACCGTGCGCTCTTTACCAAAAATACTTATGTTCATTTTGAGTTGTTGAATATTAGCACGTAGTTCAAGAAGCATTGAACGAATATCAAGACGCGTAATCCAACCAACCGGACCAAAGCCAGCAATTAACGAAGGTAATATGTTTTGTGACACATAACCAAAACCTTCGGTAGATTTTGAAGCAGCTGAAATTGCCAGCATTGCCGCACCTTTTGCGGTTTCAATTGTTTTCCGATGCGCCACATGCGTTGCAATATCAAGACTCAATGCTTTTGATTGTGCTTGCAGCTTTACCCATTCACTTTTACTTGCTTCACTCATTTTCTGCTTAAGTTCATCCTTACGCGCCTGATGCAATGCAATTTGCGCATCAATTTTCGCGATTTTTTGGTCAAGCTTGCCAAGTTTTTCGCTCGCATTACCAATTCCAGATTTCAACACTTCATAAGTTTCGCCACCAACGTCAGCAATTTTTTGTTTGAACTTACGAATAACATCTTGTTCAAGAGATACTAGTATTCCTGTTTTGTTTACGTTGAGTGCACATTTACCAATAGCACCAAAGAGATTAACGTTCGCAAGAGCGCTCAAACCAAATGGAAACTTAAGTTCTCCAATACTGCCACCACGCGGCGCAAGGTATACTGATAATTCTTCAAGATTCAATGGTGGAATAGAAGCAGGATTAATATGAGCACCAAAATCATTTGCTAAACTTACAAAGTCAGACAAGTAAATTCGTTTGAGACTGCCATGTAGAATCATTTTCGTAAAATCTGCGGTAATTTTAGTTGCAAGGGCAAGCTCAGTGCTTCCCAGAGCCAGATATCCGGCAATACCAAAGCTTGATGGCAAACCGGTTGCCGCAAATTGTGCATAATTTAATTCAAGTTCAATAGCAACATTCTCAAGAGCAACACCTACTAT
>CAYPYR010000007.1:30959-32086 GCA_964415095.1 uncultured Pseudomonadota bacterium
ACGTACAACACTAATCTTTACATCAGAGAGCTCAATATCGGCAAGAGCGGGAATAGTACTCAGGGCAAAAGGACGAAACGGTTCTTTTTTTTGCAGCGCAAGCTTTAGATCTTTAAGATTAAATGATCCTTCGCCTTTCATGCCGGCAAAATTTAAACTTATCCCCTGCAATGGTTTTGCAAGAACTATCATAAATATGAATGCAATCGCACCATATTTGAACATCGTATAACCTTGCTTCATCCTCGCCCCTTGGTAATAACGATTATTTATAAAATAGTTTTTACTTTATCAATAATCGTATCTGCTATTGTTTTAATAAGTTTTACCCCATCACCCAGTAAATTAGCTGAAAAATCAAAACTGTATTCTTTGTCCCGAATATCAACGATCACGGTAATTGATTGCTGTTTTGGACTGAGTAGAACATCAAATTCTTTAAGCTGAAACTTCATGAAAAGTCCCAGGACATCTTTTACTACCGAAACTGCTGCGGACGCAACATCAGTAACTACTTCTTTAGTCGTATCAACTACAGTATGCGCGACATCGCCAAGCTGCCATGCAAGTTGCAGTGGTTTACTATCATTTGCTGCATAAAGCGTTTGCATATGGTTGGCACTTAATTCACTACTATTTTGACCAGCATCTTTAATTGCTTTTTCAAGATCGGGCAAGCTTCCTTCTTGTACTGAAATCTTTAAGAATGGTGGCAATATTTTAGCATTCAGCACTGCGTTAAGATACAATGGCCCCAGCGCAAGATTACCGATTAAGTTTATTCCCGGCGGCATTATAAGTTGTCCAACCGTTACTGGACGCAGTGGTACGATATAAATTTTTACATCTTTGATACCAACAATACCCAAGTTAAGATTAAGACCGGTCCATGCAAGTAAATCACTTAGGTAGAGATTTGCGATCTCGCCATAGATGTAGGAATTAATTGGATTTTCACTTACTTTCCAACCTACTCCTGCTTTTACTTTACCGATGGTAATGACACCATTAATGGCAAAACTTGATGGTATTATTGCTTGATAATAGGGAATTCCCACAGCAAGCGCGACATTTGAAATCGTAAGTCCTGGTATACCAAATGGATTATCCCACGTTCCCGACATGGT
>CAYPYR010000007.1:32186-37486 GCA_964415095.1 uncultured Pseudomonadota bacterium
GCACCGAGTGATCCATAAAACTGAACACGTGGCGTGCCCGTAAACGGTAATAATTTTGGAATTGAAGCAAGCGGTCCGGTCATGTTTAACATACCACCAAAACCAATACCTGCAGGAACAATCATTTTTAAGTCCGGTTCACGATATGGCGCACTTGCTACAATCATTTCAAGATTGCTAAACGAGAGTTTGTCTATATCGGTATTTGCAAGCGTTGGAATACAATTAGAGACTTTCCATGTGCCAGGCAAGGTTCCTTTGAGGTACATACCCGCACCATCAGAGTCAACCCAAATCTTAAATTCAACTGAAAGATTTACGTTTAAGATGGTGGTGTCACCACTTACAGTGATTGACGCTGCTAATGAACGTCCTGCCACTTCATCGGCACGCGCATCTGGTGATTGGTAAAAAAATATTGCTGAAGGCGCAAGTTCACCACCTATACGAACCTTAATATTTCTTATTTCTATAGTACTGAGCAGCGGAACTTTGGAAGTTTCAAATGGTTTGAAAGGAGTATTTTGCTGCATAGCAAGACCCAAGCCATTCATACCGAACGAAAATGCTTTTGCAAGATCGGGCGATACGGGTACCTGTTGCGTAGTAGCAGCATGTACACCTATGACGCTTGACATCATGATGAGTGCTAGTGCACATTTTTTTACCATTTTATTCATCTTCGCTCCCTGTTTTACGCTCAATTACTTTATTTTATAAAATTTTATTACAGTTTTATGTAATTAAATTATAACCAAACAGAATTTTATTATTCAAGCATATATTTTATATTAGAAAATATTGGCGTATATTAGGGAGTTTCTTATCGTGGGGATTTAAGAACATGTATTAGGTAATTTGACCTGCAGCATGAAAATTTTTTGCCGAGTTTTGCCGCTTCGGCGGGCAATGTCTGAGGCGTCAGGGTTTCCATCCGACTACGCCAAGGCTACGACGGACTAGCGAAGGGCTTAAGGCGTTCGCACCCATTCGACTTCGCTCAGGGCGAACGGATTAAAACGTTCGAATGGTTCGACAAGCTCACCACGAACGGATGTCTAAAGTTCGTATATTTCTACAAACTCATACCTACACCAGGCACAACACCACAAACGAATTAGGGGCAAAAGCAACAAGCCTTTACCCCTAAGTTATAAATCTAGCAACTAGACTATTTTTTTAAGCTTATCGATAATGCCATTGGCAAGATCGTCAAACATGTTTTTGCCTTTAGTAAGAATATCTACATCAAAATCAATTCCTATTTTTTGCTTAAGATAGGTAATCTGAACATTGAGTTTCACTTCTTCAAGACTTATTACCAATTCAAATTTATTGAGTGTTATTGTTTGCAAAGCATCAAGCAATTTCTTTGCTGCATCTTTTGCAGCATCTGCTGCTTTTTGCGCATCTTTTGATACATTTTTCGCGGTATCTTTTACTGTATCTTTTGCTTTATCAACCGTTTTTCCAATCGATAATGCAAGCAATGTATTATCATTTGAAGCAAGAAGAATCTCGTTATTATTGCTGTTGAATGAAAGTAGATCCGAACCAGAATCTTTAATCTCTTTTTCAATCTTTGATTTATCTCCAGCTGATGCATCAATTGAAAGTCCTGGAACTGGTAATATGTTAAGTGATCCTGAAAAATCAATGCCAAATTTACCGGCATCAATTTCAAAAATAATAGTAAAGCCAGGTTGGAATGTTACCTGACCAATTTTACGCGCCGAAAAACCCGGCACAGCGACAAACTTAAATTTATCTAAGCCGAGTGAGGGCACTGAAAGTTTGATTTTCATTAAGCTTAAAAGATCGCCTAAGTTTGTATGATCGGCTTCTACCGAAAGCACGGTCGGGAAAAAATCAACTAATTCAATACCTCCCGAAAGATAGGTTTTTCCCATCTTGATCCCGCCGGTGATACCAAAACCGGTTGGGATACCACCTTCTATGTAGGGCATCACGAGCGTCATTCCCACATTATCAACCGTTATGCCATTAAGGCCAACCGGATTTTTCCATGAACCAGTCATTGAACCATTAACGTTTCCAGCTGTTGCTCCAAGTCCCACACGCGTATCAAATAATAACGTATCGCTTCCTACTTGTACTGTAAGACCGGTTTGCAAACCAATTGATGGTGTTCCCGTGATTTCAAGCATCACATCAGAACTTTTGAAGGTACTTGCAACACTACTTGGAAAATTGAGCGGTACACCAAGCGATGCGCGTATAGCGAAATCTTTTGGCAATGTGCCAAGTGTTCCATATACCGATAGAGAAGGCGCGCCAAGATGCACTAAGGTGAGCAGTCCAGCAAGTGGACCGGTAAAATTAAGTTGTCCACAAAAGCCAATACCGGCAGGAATCATTAATTGCAAATCATTATCAAGATATTGTCCGCTTGAAACAACAAGCATTGGGCTAGTAAATGAAAGGCCATCAATCATTGAACCTTTGAGTGCTGGGATACAACTTGATACTTTCCAGGTGCCCGGCAATCCGCCTTTGAGTGCCATTACCCATCCCGTACTTGCAGACCATACTAAACGAAATTCAACGGCAAGGGTCACGTTTAATACGGTTGTATTACCACTGACGGTAATAGTCGGCAATATTGAGCCACGTGCCTGCATATCACTGTTATACGCCTCAGTTGATACATAAAAATAAATTGGTGAAGTAGTCGGCTCGTTACCAATGCGCACTTTAATATTGCTGATGGCTATACTACTTAATGCCGGTATTTTAGGAAATGGTTTAAATGGGGTATTGGTGGTCATCGCAACACCAAGTCCATCAACTTCGAATGAAAGTACTTTTGCAAGCTCTGCTGGGATGGCAACTTGCATATCTGCTCGCATGTAAGAAGCAATGCTGAGCATAACGCTCAACATCACCAATATACGTTGTTTCAAAATTTTTTTCATATGCTCTCCTAAAAAAAGCAGAGCCACGATCAGCATGGCTCTGATAAAAATTATGACTATTAAAACACAGATTTAATTTTGTTTACTAAATCAATCGCAAATGGTTTTATAAAATTAAATGCTTTGCCGAGAATACTTACTTCGTACTCAAAACTAAATTCTTTTTTATGAATTGCAACATCAATTGCGATGGATTGTTTACTTGCTTTCAATATAATTTCGAAGTTCTTAACTTGAAAATCTAATATATTATCAAGAACCTTTTGCGTAACTCCTTCCACAGCACTTACTACAGTTTGCACGCCAGATTTTACATCTTCTGCAGCTTCTTCAACACCCGATTTAACTGTTTCAAACGCACCACCAAGACTAAATGCGAGCAAGGTTGGACGTACCATAGAAATATCATCTAGATTTGCTGCAAGAAATGAACTGTGATCCATCTGTTTATTATTATCAGCTGAATCATATGATTTTCCAGATATATACGAAATCATATAATCAGTTAATTGACGTAAAGATGGACCTTGCATATGAAATTCAATCCCTGGTAATGGCATAGCTTGAAGATTCACTAAGTAACTACTGGTTATTGGACCAAGAGCCATATCACAGGCAATGGTTATGCCCGGATCAAAATAAAGATCCCCAATACGCGCTCCCCAGAAGGTAGTACCTTTACCGGCAATTCCTAAGAAGCCGAAGAATGGCACAAAATAAAATTTTGCATTTTGAATACATAATGCAGGAACTGGAATTTTTAGATTAATCCATGAGCACATATCATCTAAACAAAGCTGTGCGATTTCACCATCAAGCACAATCGGATCTTTAATATTTTCTGAAATTTTTCCCGCAACTTTTAATATGGTTTTACCAATATTAATCGTGCCTGCAAGACCTATGCCAGTAGGTATACCAAGTTCTGCATAAAGAAAATCCATTTCAAGCGCAACATTACCGATTTGAATACCCGGAATACCGAGTGGATTTTTCCACATACCTTTCATCGTGCCTGAAAGCTCTGCTTGCATTGGCCCAAGTCCAGCACGACAAATAAAATCAAGTGGTGGATTTATGGTATTTGGGTCATTATCAGTTTGCACAGCAATATCAGTAAGCAATGCAATCGATGGCGATCCAGTTATTTCAAGCATCACCATGCCACTTTTGAGGCGCTTTGCTAAATCACCGGTAAAGTTAAATGGTACATTAAGGGATGCGCGCAATCCTAAATCTTTGCGTCGAGGTCCAATAGTACCACCAATTATTATTTCTTCTGAGGGCACTTTTAATATTTTGGTAATTGGTCCCAGTGGTCCAGCTATATCAACTATACCGCCTATGCCAATGGAATTTTTACCCACTTGCAACTTGAGATCATTATCAAAATAGTCCATCGTTGAGATAAGAAATTCCATCTTAGAAAATGTTAGTTTATCAAGATCAGAACCTTTGAGATCTGGAATAGAATCTGAAATTTTCCATGTATCAGGAATTTGTGCTTTGAGTACAAACCCAAAGTGCCCTGATGGTTCTTTTGCGGCCTTTTCTTGCGCGTCTAACTGTTCTTGTGTCGTAGCTGGACCACTGGTAGCCATAATGCTTCCCATACGCGCTTGAAAAGTAATGCTTGCCCGCACGCGCACATTAAGAATAGTGGTATCACCACGAATGGTAAGTTTTAATAAATTTTGAAATCCGTCTTGATCTTGAACTCCGGGAGCAACATAAATCGGTGGAATAGGCATAGCAAAACCAAGCCCTGATTCAACGGCTACGTTGGTAAATGCAATATTCGATATGGTATCCATACCGGGAAGGCCTTTTAATCGCGCAAAGGGATAAAAGGGCTGGCGAGCTTGCATAGCGATTGCTAGATCACCGGGATCAAAGGTTAGAACCGCCGCGATTTCTGGAGTAACAGGTATCCCTATCTCTATCGCTCTAATATCTCTATTATTGATAATCGCTAGCATCATAATGAGTAGGATATAAATTTTTTTCGATGACATCACTATCTCCCCTTTTCACTCACCTATCATAAATTCAGAAGTTTTATCATATAAGTATAAGAAATTTATAGAATCACAAGTCAATAATGTCGCTTTATAACTGAAAATCTTCAATCATTGGATAGATCTTTAAAGAAGAAATTAAGAATATTTGCCATATATAATTATTTCTATTTGACTTTTTATGTATAAAATAAGTAAAATTGATTTAGGTAACCAGAATAATTTTTTATCTATTTTTCAGTTTAAAACCAGAATAGGTTCCCATGAACAAGGTCATAAACATTAAATATTTTAGATTCTTACTTTCTTTGGTAATGATTTTTGGAGCATGTTGCTTGCAAAATTC